>JBOFYP010000072.1:0-1142 GCA_051654725.1 Cetobacterium sp. | reverse complement strand
CTTTCTCTTCAGCGATTTCGGCAGCAGTCTTAAAACCAGCAACCAGTTCGCTGAGAACAACGGTCTCACCTGAAGGCAAGTCAATTTCGTAGTTCTCAAAGTCAACTTCTTCCTCACCGGAATCTTCTTCAACTTCCTCTTCTACTTCTTCAACTTCTTCGGTCTCTTCGACTTCTTCAGCTTCTTCTTCCTCAACCTCAACCTCTTCTTCGACTTCTACTTCAGCCTCTACTTCTTCAGCAGGCTCAGCATCAATCATGGAGAAATCAAAGTTGTCCATGTCCAGTACCATGTCATCGTTATTTACAATTACGTCATCATCAAACATTATTCATTCTCCTCAATTCGGTTGATATCATTTACATAACCTTGGAATTTTTCTTCAAGTGAGTTTAGGCCTTGGGCCTGATAGAATAGGTTCTCTCGAAGTTCGGTTTGTCCAGGTTGTGTGTTCAAAATCTTATTAGCTAGGTCTTTACGAATTTCATTAAAGAGGAGGGAGATGTCTCCATCCCCCACCATTGTTGTTACTCTATCCTTTAACCCTTGAAGTCTATAATCCATTACGATCTCCCAAGTCCTACAGGTCGTTGTTGACTAGACTCAAGTTGAGCCTCAATCATAATCTCCTGTTCTTTAAGACGCAGTTCCATCTCTTTCAAGCGGAGCTTAGTCTCTTCAATTTGCAACTTACGCTCTTCAATACGCATCTGGTCAACCATCAAATCTTGCTTAGACATTGACTCTTCCTTACGGATACTCACATCATCAGCAGCCTTGAATTGTTCAAACTCGAACAGTTGAGCTTCTTGCATAGTGTCAGATACCAGCTTCTGAGTCTTAGCCTGAGTCTCTTGCAGAGTTGCTTGCAGCATTTGCAGTTGCAGTTCTTCAGCAGGATTAGGTTGCGGAGGCGGTACTTGATCCAGAGGTGTGGCAAAGTTCTCAACATCATAGATACCCATAGCTTCAAGTATCTGAACACCAAGGTTATAAGCATTCTGAGGTTGGAAGAACTGAGTCATCTGTGGCACTTGATTGAACATCATCATAGCTGCCTGCAAGGATTGAGCACGTTCTTTACGTTCTGCATCACCAACAGCAACAGCAACAATCAAGTCCTCACGCTTCGGAAGAAGACG
>JBOFYP010000071.1:0-1928 GCA_051654725.1 Cetobacterium sp. | reverse complement strand
AGAACAGTGGACCAGAAAAACAAGTTGATATCAGAGGTAATAAAACATCTTGATGAGATTAATTTTAGATTTGATGACACTGAGATGGACGTTTTAGGAGATGCCTATGAGTATTTAATTGGAGAGTTTGCTGCTGGAGCAGGAAAGAAAGCTGGAGAGTTTTATACTCCACAACAAGTATCAAAAATACTCGCTAAAATAGTAACTCTAGGAAAGAGTAGAATAAAATCTGCTTATGATCCAACTTGTGGTTCAGGTTCACTGCTTTTAAGAGTAGCAAAAGAATCTAAGGTTTCTCATATCTATGGGCAAGAGCTGAATACTACAACTTATAACCTTGCAAGAATGAATATGATACTACATGGTGTTAAATTTGCTAACTTTGATATAGAGCAAGGAGACACTTTAGAAGAGGATAGACATATAGATAGAACTTTTGAAGCTGTAGTAGCAAATCCACCATTTTCTGCTAACTGGTCAGCAGACCAAACGTTTTTAAGTGATGAGAGATTCTCAGCTTATGGTAAATTAGCTCCTAAAACAAAGGCTGACTTTGCATTTGTTCAACATATGATACATCATCTTCATGAAGATGGAGTAATGGCAACTGTATTACCTCATGGAGTATTATTCCGTGGAGCAGCTGAGGGAGTTATTAGACAGTACCTAATTAAAGAGAAGAACTATTTAGATGCAGTAATAGGGCTACCTGCAAATATTTTCTATGGTACATCTATTCCAACTTGTATCCTAATATTTAAAAAGAGTAGAGAGAACAATGAGAATGTTTTATTCATAGATGCTAGTAACCTATTCCAAAAAAATAAGAATCAAAATATCTTAACTGATGAGCATGTAGAGGAGATTTTAAGAGTTTATGAAAAAAGAGAAGAGGTAGAAAAGTTCTCACACCTTGCGACTATGGAAGAGATAGCCGAAAATGATTACAACCTAAATATCCCAAGATATGTTGATACTTTTGAAGAGGAAGAGGAGATTGACTTAGATGCTGTAGCAAACGCCATTGGAGCTTTAGACCTAGAGATAGAATCTGTTGATGCTGAGATAAAAAGATACTGTGATGAGCTTAAAATAAAAGCACCTATCTTATAGGAGGAGTTTATGTTAGAAATCAGAGATAATCTTTACCATGAGATTAAGGCTCTTTTAGAGAGTGCTAGAAAAAAAGTTTTATCTACAGTAAATTCTACAATGACTCTTACATATTTTTTAATAGGTAAAAAAATAGTGGAAGAGGAGCAGAATGGAGTTATCAGAGCAGAGTATGGAAAAGAGCTAATAAAAAATATATCTATAAAATTAACAGAGAAATATGGAAAAGGGTTTTCTGTTAGAAATTTAGAATTGATAAGAAAATTTTATATGACATATTTTGAAGATGAGAAAACGAAATCAGTGATTTCGTTTTCTGAGAATCCATTTAGATTAAGCTGGACCCATTATATTCGTTTAGTTAGAATTCAAAATGTTGAAGAAAGAAGATTCTATGAAATAGAAGCTGAAAAAGAAAATTGGACTATCAGAGAGATGGATAGACAAATAAGCAGTTGTTTATATGAAAGATTGGTTCTTAGTAGAAATAAAGAGGAAGTAAAAGCTCTATCTACTAAAGGGCAGATTATAGAAAAGCCTAAAGATATAATTAAAGACCCGTATATTTTAGAGTTTTTAGGATTGGATGAGATGAGTAATTATTCTGAAAACACTCTAGAAACTAGTATAATAAATCATATTGAGAAATTTATCATGGAGCTAGGAAAAGGATTCCTATTTCAGGGAAGACAGGTTAGATTCAGTTTTGATGAGGAGCATTTCTTTGTAGACTTAGTTTTCTATAATAGAATATTGAAATGCTTTGTGCTAATTGACCTAAAAATTGGAAAGTTAAAGCATCAAGATATTGGACA
>JBOFYP010000070.1:0-31225 GCA_051654725.1 Cetobacterium sp. | reverse complement strand
TTTTAGTTTCACCTCCTATTTTTATTTTCTAAAAACATTGTAACATATTTTTCAATACAAAAAAAGATACTTTCTTCATTTTTTTGAAAAAAGTACCTTTTTTATTAAAATTTCTTATTTAGTAGCTGAGTAGTTACTTGAAAACATTATACAGCAAAGATATGATGTTATTGGAACTGCAATCAATATTCCTATACTTCCAGCAAAAGCTCTCAATATATCAGCTGCTACTGACTCAAAATTTAAAATTCTTATTAATGGAAATTGCTCTTTTTGTAAATAAATAAATAATGTTGAAAGTATTCCGCTTCCAATATAAGCTAATATTAAAGTATTTACCATTGTACCTATTACATCTTCACCTATTCTCATACCAGAATCAAAAATCTCTTTTCCTGTTATGCTAACATCTCTCTTTTTCAATTCTGTTAAAGCTGATGAGATTGACATTGATACATCCATTACAGCCCCCATACTACCCAATATAACCCCTGCTGATATTATCTCTCTAACTTTTATACCCTGAAGTAAATTAGAGTAGTTTAAAGCTTCTACAGAGACAAATCCTGTCATTGCCATATTATATGAAAAATACATTGAAATTGCTCCTGCTACAATAACTCCTGCTACTGCTCCTAATACTGCGACAACTCCTTTTTGAGTAAATCCTGTGGTTATAAAAATCGTAATTACAGAACACAGTAATGCACATAATGTAGATATTATAATTGGAGAATATCCTTGTGCTATCATAGGTAAAAATATATTATATATTATTCCAACAACAATAACTAAAGAAATTATAGCCTTAATTCCTTTTAATCTCGCAATTGCTACTGTTAAAATTATAAATATTAAAACTATTGCCAATAAAGAATTTCTTTTATCAACATCTACTACATAATATATATTTTCATTTTCTTCTGTTATCTCTTTATACAAAACAATATTTTGATTTTTTTTTATGAAAATATTATATGCTTTTTCTAAATAAATAGGTGCTTGAACTATTATTTCTTTATCTTTATCTTCACCTTCTAAAATTTTAACTCGATACTCTTCTATCTCTTTTATTCCATCATCTTCAGTGTATCCACTCTTAAGAACATTTTCTAAATATAAAACTTTTCCTTTTATGTATTCATCCTCAACTTTATAGTTACCAAAATCTATCTCTTCTGAAAAAATATTTATTGAAAATATCATCATTATAAAAAATAATATTTTTTTCATTTATGCTCCTTAATCTGATATTTTGATAAAAAAAAACGAGGAAAAATTCCTCGCTTTAACTATTACTTTCTGATTCCTAACTTAGCGATAAGTGCTCTGTATCCTTCGATATCTTTACTCATCATGTAGCTTAATAATCTCTTTCTTTTTCCAACCATTTTTAATAATCCTAATCTTGAATGGAAATCTTTCTTGTGAGTTCTTAAGTGGTTTGTTAAGTGGTTGATTTGTGCAGTTAAGATTGCAACTTGAACCTCAGTAGATCCTGTATCTTTTCCATCTTTTCCAAAGTTAGTTATGATTTCTGCTTTATTAATAGCCATTTGTGTTTCCTCCTAAATATTTAATATCTAAGCCAAGATTTACGGGGCTTAATCAAAAATCCTAGCATAGATTACAATTATTATATCATAACTTTTATTTTTAGTAAAGTTATTTTATCTTTCTAAAAATTAATCTAAAACTGATTGAGAAGCTTTTAGTTTTAACTCTTCTTTTAGTTTCTCTTCTTCTTCTTTTAAATCAACTATTTTCTCTTCAAGATTTTTTTCTTTTTCTAATCTTTCAACAGTTTCACCTTTTAACATTAAATCAAGTTCTTGACCATTTATAGTTTCTAATCTAAGCAGTGCTTGAGTTATCGTTTCAAGTATATCTCTATTCTCTGTTAAAATTTCTTTTGCTTTTAAGTAAGCATTTGAAACTAGAGATCTAATCTCATCATCAATCTCTTTTGAAGTTGTTTCTCCATAAAGTTTTTGTTGGAACATATCTCCTTCACGTGTTGCATCTAACATGATAGGACCAAATTTTTCACTCATTCCATATTTTGTAACCATTCCATGAGCTATTGCTGTTGCTCTTTCAATATCGTTACTTGCTCCAGTAGTAATATCTCCAAATACTATCTCTTCTGCTGCTCTTCCTCCTAATAAAGTTACAAGCTCAGATAAAAATTCATTTTTTGATTTCAAGTATCTATCTTCAGTTGGAAGAGTCATTGTATAACCAAGTGCAGCCATTCCTCTAGGAATTATAGTTACTTTATGAACTGGCTCTGTATTTGGTGATAATCTTTGAGTCATTGCATGGCCTACTTCATGGTAAGCTACGATTATTCTTTCTTTTTGTACTGCCATTCTTGATTTTCTCTCTGGACCTATAGTTACTTTTTCAGAAGCTTCTTCTAAGTCGGACATATCAATTTGTTGTCTTCCTGCTCTTGCAGCTAATATTGCAGCTTCATTTAACATATTTGCGATATCCGCTCCCACAAATCCTGGAGTTTTTCTTGCTATTATCTCAAAATCTACATCTGGTGCAAATGTTTTATTTTTAGAATGAACTTTTAATATTGCTTCTCTACCTTTAATATCTGGTCTATCTACAACAACCTGTCTATCAAATCTTCCTGGTCTCATTAAAGCTTTATCTAAAATTTCAGGTCTATTTGTTGCTGCTAAAACAATAATTGTTTCTTCAGTACCAAATCCATCCATTTCAACTAAAAGTTGGTTTAACGTTTGTTCTCTTTCGTCGTTTCCGCCACCTTGACCACTTCCTCTTTTTCTACCAACAGCATCGATTTCATCTATAAAGATTATGCAAGGAGAGTTTTTTCTTGCTTTCGAGAACAAATCTCTTACTCTTGAAGCTCCAACTCCAACAAACATCTCTACGAACTCTGATCCTGACATACTAAAGAATGGAACTCCAGCTTCTCCTGCTACAGCCTTTGCTAAAAGTGTTTTTCCTGTTCCTGGTGATCCTAAAAGAAGAACTCCTTTTGGAATTTTAGCTCCTAAACTTTTAAATTTATCAGGCTCTTTTAAGAATTGAACAACCTCTTCTAATTCAACTTTAGCTTCATCTATTCCTGCAACATCTGCAAATGTAACTTGAGATACATTCTCTCCATTTTCTTTTGCTTTAGATTTACCCATATTGAAAACTTGAGGTCCTCCCCCTCCACCTTTATTCATTTTATTAAGCATAAATATCCAAACACCAATTAATAATAGCATTGGGAACCAAGATGCTAACATATTTAATAAAAATGGTAATTCTTGTGGAGGTAATGATTCTATTTGAATTGATTTATTCTCAATTAAAGTTATTAATTGAGAATCTCCTCCGATTCTATCTGTTATCATTCTAGCTTTTAAAGCTTTTGCATCTTTATCAGAAGTATATCCATAAATATATCCTTCTCTTTCATCAACTCTTACAAGCTTATCCTCTTTTAAATCTTTTATAAAATCAGTATAACTTACTGTTTGAATATTTGTTGTATCTGATTTTGAGAACATTGTAGGTAACGATAAAATTATAGTTACTATGAATAATAACATTACGAATCCTTTTAAGTTAAATTTACCTCCTAACTCTCTAGGTTCTCCTGAATCCTTATCCTCTTTTCCTTTATTTATACCCTCTTTTAATTTTTCTTTTATTTTTCTTTTTCTTTCTTCTAAATTTTCCTCTTCGTTATCCTTGTTAGCTTCATCATTATCATCGCTGTTTTTATGTTTTTTTGGCTCTTCTTCAATGAAGTTATACAATGCCATCTTTTCATTATCTTCTCTATTCTTCATCCTGCCTCCTTATGATTAGCTTGATTCCTTTTTTATCTTTTTCACACTTAAAAACTTCACTCTTTTTTAATCCTGAAATCCAAACAACCTCATCATCTTTTACTATTAATGGTATTTCATCTCTAGAGTCCTTTGGAACTTTCTCATTTATAAATATATCTTTTATTTTTTTATAAGATTGCATTCCTAAGGGTTTTATTTTATCTCCATCCTTTCTTTTTCTAATTTCTATTCTATCACCTATTTTTAAATTTGTTAAAAATTCATTGTTACCAATACTTTTATTATCCTCTATTGTTTCTAAAATATAATTATTTATTTTGATTTTAAATGGAATCTTTTTTACAACACTCTCTCTTATATTTTCGGTATTATCTAAGATTTCCTTTTCTATCCAAATATTTTTATATTCTTTTTTTAAAACATAATTTTTTTCTAGATGTATTTTTTTACTTCCAGATGTATAGAGCAATTTCAAGGTATTTTTTATCTTTTCTCTAGAAGACTCTAAAGAAAATTCTTTAAAATATTCATTAATTATTTTTCCTTGTATGTATTGTGTTTCTGACTTTATTAAATCTATATTTAAGCTATCTTTTCCATTTTCAAAAGTTTTATATTGAGATAAATCTATCTTTAATATTTTATTAACCTCTTTTATTTCTGATATTAAATTATGTATCTTCTCTTTAAAAGAGCTATTATATCTTTTTTCTATATTTGGAATTAAGTCCAATCTAATACTATTTCTTGTGAACTCATTTTCAAAATTTGTTTCATCAATTCTATACAATATTTTATTTTGATCTAAATATTTCAAAATATCACTTTTATAAGTTTCATTTATAGGTCTAATTATATTATCTCTATTCTGTATTCCTTCTAGCCCTTCTAAAGATGTACCTCTAATAAGTCTGAATAAAAAGTTCTCTATTTGATCATCTAAATTATGAGCTATGGCTATTTTATTACTTGAAGTTTTTTTTAGTATCTCTGAAAAAAAGTTATATCTAATCTCTCTTCCAGCTTCTTCTAAGCCAATCCCTTTTTCTTTTGCTACTTTTTCTATTGATATTTTTTTAGTAAAAACAGGTATATTTAAACGTTCTCCACACTCTATTGCGAAAGCTTCATCTCCGTCAGAATTTTCTCCTCTTAATAGATGATTTATATGAACTAATATGAACTCAAAATTTAACTCTTGTTTCAAATTATTTAAAATTTCTAATAAAAATACTGAATCTGGTCCTCCTGAAAAACCAAGAACTAATTTATCACCATTTTCTATTAATTTTTCATCCTTTATTTTTTTATAAATTTTCTTTAACATAACTTTATCCTTTACAACAGTATTTTATAGAATTATACCATATAGAGAATGTTTTTCAAACTCTTTTCCCTCTTATTTTATTAGAAAATCTCCAATATAGTTTTTCTATTTGAGTAATTAAAGAATATTTCAATTGTTCCAACTTTATTGTTTAAAACATCATATTGGAATTTTTCAAACTCTGTTTTTTTGTATGCTTCTCTTGTTGAATTAAAGTTTTTTTGTATTACAATCTCATTATATTTATCTTTATTTTTTTCTGAAATAAACCATTCAGGATATGAACCAGGTTTACCTAAAAGTAAATAATCTAATTTTAAATACTCTACAAAAATATCTTTCTGTATAAATTTTTTATCTTCATAGAACTTAACTAAATGATTAAATATTGAAACAACTTTATGACCAACATTTAATAAATTATTTTTTTCATAATAATCAGCTATATCCTCAAAGAAATCGAAAGGTCTACTATAATTCGTGTTAATAATATAATTAACTGAATTTTTAAATTTTTCAGAATTATAATAATAATCTAACATTTTTTCAAAGTTTTTAAGCTTTACTAACTCTTTGTAACTGATAAAGCAATTAGATAAAATTTCATAAGGTGGAAATTCAATGTATTTGTAATCATATTCTTCTATCTCTTTTGAAATTCTTGTACCATTTAATATTTTTAAAAATCCTAGCTGAATCATTTCAGAATCTAGTTCATAAACATAATCAAATGAATCTTTGAATGTCTCATATGTGTCATGAGGTAATCCTGCTATTAAATCAACATGAAGATGAATATTCTTTGAAATTGCTTTTATATTGTTTTTCAATCTTTCTAATAAGTTTCTTCTATTTATACTATTCATAGTTTCTTTATTTATACTCTGAACACCTATCTCAAATTGGAAATAGTGCTCTGGTACTTTTTTTAAGAATTCAATAACTTCTTCATCAAATATATTGGCATTTATTTCAAAGTGGAATGTAACTCCCTCTTTATAATTATCTAATAAATATTGCCAAATTCCTAAATATCTATCTTTTCTTAAATTATATGTTCTATCTACAAATTTTACAAGTTCTACACCAGAATCTATAAACTTCTTTAAATCCTCTGTAACCCTCTCTAGCGACCAGTATCTAACTCCTTTATCTATTGAAGATAAGCAATAAGAACAGCTAAATGGACAACCCCTACTTGATTCATAATAAAGTATCTTAATATTCTCTTTTAATTCATCTTCTGTATAAGGAAATGGTATTGAATCTAAATTTTCTATTGGAAACTCATCACCTAAATATTTAAATTCTCCATTCCTTAAAAAGGCTACTCCTCTTTGCTTTTCTTTTTCCTTTGTTAAAAAATTTAATAATACCTTTTCACCTTCACCAACTAAAATATAATCTATTGAAGAGTTTTCTCTTAATGATTCCTCTGCGTTATAAGTTACCTCTGGTCCTCCCAAAGTTATCTTTGCATCTGGTTTTATTTTTTTTAACTCTTTTATTATTCTAAATACAAACTCTTTATTCCAAATATATGTAGAAAATATATAATGATTTGCTTCTAAATTAAACAAATCAGTTATTATTGTTTGAACTTGACTATTTATATTACTTTCATAAATTTCTAGTGTTAATTCACTATGTTTTTCAACATAACTTTTTAAAAATCTTATTCCTAAATTTGTATGTATAAATTGACTATTTATACCTACTAATATTGTTTTTTCCATAACTACTCCTAATTAATTACTTTTTTTGAACTTCTAAATGTTCTTTATAACTTTTTGTAAATGTATGTTTTCCTGTACTTGTAACAACGAAAAATAGATAGTCTGTTACTGCTGGATTTAAAGCTGCCATCACAGAATCATAATCTGGATTTGAGATTGGTCCTGGTGGTAACCCTTTATACATGTATGTATTATATGGCGAATCTATTTTTAAATCTTTATAATACATTCTTCTCTTTGTATAATCATATATGTAATTTACTGTTGCATCCGAACCTAGTTTCATCCCTTTTTTTAAACGATTATAAAATACAGATGACATCAATGGCTTTTCATCTTTTAACTGAGCTTCTCTCTCAATTATAGATGCCATAATTAACTTTTCATAAAATATTTTTTTATCAGGATAATTCTCTGAAGGAAATTTTTTTAAAAATTGACCAAGCATAGCCTTTACAATTTCATCTTCATTAGTTTTTCTAGATAAATAATACGTTTCTGGATATAAATATCCTTCAAAATTTCCATTTGGGGTATAATATGGAAAATCTTTTATGCTTTCCATAGCTTTTTTTAATCCCTCTTCTGAACCTATCTCTTTTTCTTTAAGAAGTCTTCCAATCTCTTTTATTGAGTATCCTTCTGGAATTGTTAATATTGTGTATTTTACTCTTCCCTCTTCCATCATCTGGATTATATCTTTATATGAATACTCTCCATTAATTTCATAATATCCAGCTTTTATATTTTTCCCTGAATTTCTTTCGTACTTTAAAAATATCTTGAAAAAAATCGAATCTGCGATACCTATTTTCTTAAAAACTGAATTCAAAGTTGTTCCTGGTTTCAGGTTAAACTCAACTTTATAATTGTTTTTAGTTTCTATTTTATATAAATATATCTTAAAAATTGAAAATAATAAAATCAATATTGATAATAAAAAAATTAAAAGTTTTTTTAACATAACACTCTCCTAACTTTATGCTGAAAAAAGCTGCACTTTGGTTTCCCTAGTTACAGCTTTTCTCTATTTATTAAATTATTTTCTTGATTGTTTAGCTTTCTCTATTAAAGGCTTTCTTCCTTTTCTATCTCTTTGGAAGATTTCAACAATTGTCTCTGCTTCCACAAATGGAACTGAAACGAATGAGAAGTTCTCATATACTTCTACACCTTTTAATTTAGATTCATGTACTTTTGATTTTTCAGATATTAAATCTACTAATTTCTTAGGAGTCATTTTATCTTTCTTTCCTAAAGCGATGAATAATCTTGTTTTTCCTGTTTTATCAATTGAAACACTTTCAATATCAGAGTAGTTAGTTTCTGCTAACTCTTCATCATAACAGTTCTTTAATATAGCTGCTATTATCTCTATTGGAGTAGCTTCTTGCTCTAATAACTCTTTTGCCATATCTTGATATGCCTCAGCATCTCCATTAGATATTAAGTTATTTACATTATCAAATAGTCTAGTTTTCTTAGCTAAGATTACATCTTTAACTCCTGGAACTTGCTCTTTTTTGATTTCTGTTTTTGTAATTCTTTGAATTTGAAGTAACTTTCTGTACTCTGAAGGAGTTATGAATGTTATTGCAGTTCCTTGCTTTCCAGCTCTTCCTGTTCTTCCGATTCTATGTACATAACTTTCTGCTTCTTGTGGAATTGCATAGTTGATTACGTGAGTAAGATCATTTACGTCGATTCCTCTTGCAGCAACGTCAGTTGCGATAAGAATGTTTAAGTTTTTGTTCTTAAATCTTCTTAAAGTTACTTCTCTATGATTTTGGCTGATATCTCCATGAAGACCTTCAACATCATATCCTCTATCTTGAAGTTTTCCAACTAATTCATTAACGTCGTTCTTAGTTCTACAGAAAACAATTCCATAGAAATCGATTTCGATGTCAACTATTCTGCATAAAGCTTCAAATTTATCTCTCTCTTTAACCTCGAAGTAAATTTGTTCTGTTAAGTTTGTAGTTAACTCTTTCTTTTTAACAGCTAAAACTTCATGATCTCTCATGTGAGATTTTGCTATCTTTAAAATTTCAGCTGGCATAGTTGCAGAGAAGAATAACATTCTTTTCTCTTTATTTGTTTCAGTTAAAATTTTCTCGATATCTTCTACGAATCCCATGTTTAACATTTCGTCTGCTTCATCTAGTATAAAGTAGTCGATTTTATCAAGTAATAAAATTCTTCTGTTCATTAAATCCATTACTCTTCCTGGTGTTCCAACAACTATATCCACGCCTCTGTTAAGTTGTCTCTTTTGTTGCTCTAAAGATTGTCCTCCATAAACTGGAATTACCTTTAGTCTTCTTCCGTGTGCAAGTGAGTTTATCTCTTCTGCTACTTGAACTGCTAACTCTCTAGTAGGTGCAAGTATAATTGCTTGTATATGTCCTGTACTTTTTTCTATTTTCTCTAATATTGGTAAAGAGAAAGCTGCTGTTTTTCCAGTTCCTGTTTGTGCTTGACCAATGATATCTTTATCTCCAGTTAATAATGCAGGTATAGTTAATGCTTGTATTGGACTTGGCTTTTCGAAACCTTTTTCTTCTAAAGGTTTTAAAGTTTTTTCAGTTAAACCTAAATCTCTAAATGTTAATACTTTTTCCATATTCACTTCCTTAAACTATTTATATTCATTCAAAAGATTATAGCATAGATTTATAAAAATGTGTACTTTTTTTATATTTTTCTTTAAAAGTTGTGACTTGTTTTTTTACATGTTCTTATTCTGTAAGATTTTTTACGATATTCAGATATTGATTTTTTTTTAATTATATAGTAATAAAGTATTAATAATTTTTTTCAGGAGGTTTTTATGATTGTGGATAGAAAAAATACTAAGAGAACTGTTGTATATATTAATGATTCTCAAAAAAATAATTTACAAAATTTTTTGCACTCTATTGGTTTTCATTACTATACTGTCCAAAGTAAATTAGAAGGAAGTTGGGAACATGGTATTCGACATTTAAACAATCATGTTTGGCCTGGTTCAGAAGCTGTATTTCATTTGATTGTTTCTGGTGATAAAGTAGACTTACTTCTAAAAAAACTAAAAAGCTTTAGAATGTCTCTTCCTGATAATGTTGTAATGGCTGTTCTGGTTTGTCCTTTAGATGATTTTATTTACAATATGATGACTGTTGATATTGAACCAGATGATAGTATCGAAAAAATTCATTGGTTAAAAAAATCTGATATTTAATTTAATAAAAAAAGGAGTAACTTTTATTTCAGTTACTCCTTTTACTATTTTTTAATGTTTACATTTGTTTTTTATACTACAGCTTCCATCTGTAGCTTTTGAACAATTACAACCACTATCACCTTTAAACATCTTATATAAACTTTTTAAGGCAATTAAGCCTACCACTAATACAATTCCTATTAAAATTAACGTTTTCATTTTTCCTCCTAAATTTAAAGAGTTAAAAAAATAATTTTCCCACTTGGAATATAAGTGTTGATATAACATATGGAACTACTAAAAGCATTGTAACTACAAATCCTGTAAATTTGTAACCAAACTCTTGTTTAATAGCACTTAGAGTAACAACACATGGAACTACTAGCAGAATAAATACCATAAACGAATACGCTCTTAATGGTGCTAATTCATCTGTCCAAAGCATTTTAGTCGCAGCTACTACTCCTCTTCCTTCTTCCTCTATTTCATCAGCTTCGGGCACACTAAACAACCCATCTATATCAAAACTTATAATTCCTACTACAGAATCTTTTATAGCTATTCCTAATCCTGCTACTTGTTCAACTGTATCTTGTAAAAATGTAGTTTCTTCCACTTCTTCATTTAAATCCTCTGCTGAATTTTCTGTTACTAATACTTGTGCCATAAATCCAACAACAATCTCTTTTGCTGCTAAACTTGGTGGAATAGCGGCTACTGTTTCCCATCTGTCTGCAAATCCTGTAGGTTTTAATACAGATTGGAATGTTTTTCCAAATTTTGCCATATATGAATTTGATGTATCTCCATTATTTGGGAAATATGTTAAAGCCCATAAAATCATCAACATTCCCATTATTACTGTTGTTGCTTTTTTTAGGTATGATCCTGTTCTATCTAATGTCGATTTGAATATTACTCTCATACTAGGAACTCTATATGGAGGTAGCTCTATTAAAAGTGCTCTTCCTTCTGATTTAAACATAGCAAAGTTTTTTAATATTAATCCTGTTAAAATAGCTATTACAATTCCTAATACATATAAAGACATTACAACTAATCCTGCTTTAGATCCGAAAAATGCTGCTGTAAACAATCCATAAACTGGAAGTCTTGCTCCACATGACATAAATGGTGCCATTGCTGCTGTTAATCTTCTAGAAGATTCATCTTCTAGTGTTCTTGTTGCATATATAGCTGGAACCGTACATCCAAATCCTAATACCATTGGAACGAATGCTTTTCCATTTAAACCTAATTTTGTCATTATTTTGTCCATTAAGAATGCAACTCTAGACATATATCCACTTTCTTCTAATATTGCCAAGAAGAAATATAGATATAACATAAGGGGAACAAATACAACAACTCCACCTACTCCACCTAAAATTCCATCTATTACTAATGAAGCTAGCCAATTTGGTGTATTTTCATCTATTAACATTCCTACATATTTTCCTATATAGTTATTAACAAATCCATCAACCCAATCAATTAATGGAGCTGATCCATTAAAAACAGTTCCCATTAATCCCACAATAATTAAGAAAAATATTGGAAGACCTAAGTACTTATTCAATAAAATTCTATCCACTTTATCTGTAAAATCCAGTCTAGATTTAATAGATGTTGTAAATGTTTTAGCTAAAATTCCTTTTACAGTTCCATATCTTCCTTCTGCAAGAATTGTTTCAATATCTTCATCATGATCATCTTCTAATTGCTTTGCTAATTTTATTATATCTTTATCTATTTCATAATAAAAATCTGATTTTAAAATTTCTAAAAGATGTGAATCTTGTTCTAGTAATTTTATTGCCAAGAAATCTTCACCAAATTTTTGAGATGCAGATAATAGTTTTTCATTACATTTTATTTTGCACTTAACATCTTTTATAGCGGTTTCTAAACATTTATCAAATAATAAAGTATATTTTTTATTTACTTTTGTTTTAGAAATCTCCAAAGCTTTATCCAATAATTCTTGAAGCCCTGTTCTTTTTGTTGCAGATGTCATAACTATATCCATCTCTATCATTTCAGAGAATTTTTTTGTATCTAATTTATAATTTAATTTTTCAAATTCATCAAAAAGATTTAAGGCCATTAACATTGGTTTTCCTAACTCTTTTAACAACATTGTTAAATATAAATTTCTTTCTAAATTTGTTGAATCTACAATATTTATTATAACATCTGGTTTTTCATTTATTATGAAATCTCTTGTTATTTTTTCTTCTAATGTGTATGGACTTAAACTATACACACCTGGTAAATCTATACATTGAATTTTCTCGCCTTTATATTCAAATTCTGCTTCTTTTTTTTCTACTGTAACTCCTGCCCAGTTTCCTACTTTTAAGTTAGAACCTGCTACAGCATTTATTAATGCAGATTTTCCTACGTTTGGATTTCCTGTAAATGCTATTTTTATCATTTCTCTCTCCTACCCATCTATCTCTATTTCTATATTTTGTGCATCTTGTTTTCTTATTGCGATATTTGTTGATTTAACAATAAACTCTTGTGGATCTCCCAAAGGTGCATTTCTTTCTAACTTTATTATCTCTCCGTTTGTAACTCCCATATCAACTAACCTTTTTTTTAATTCGCCTAATTTTCCTATTTTTAAAATTTTTGCTGATTCTCCTCTTTTTAAATCTGTTAATTTCATTGAAAGCCTCCCGATTTATTAGCGTTGAATATATTTTGTTACTCAAAATATATTTTCAAAATATAAATCACAGATAATTCTGTGATTTAATATTATTTATTTGAAATCATTATTTTATTTGCTAATCCAAAATTCAAAACATATTTTGTATCATTTATTTTAACAATATAGTTAGATTTATCATCTTTAACTAAACATATTTTATTTCCTATGCAAAATCCATTTTCTGTAAGTCTATTCTTGTCTTGATCTCTTCCTTTTATTTGTTTTATAACAAACTCTTTGTTTTGTTCTGCAAAAACTAATGGCGTCATCGAATAAACCCTCCTAGTAAACATTATATCTATACTAGAATTATATTCTATGAAGCTAAATTTGTCAAGAACAAAACTTTAACAATCAAAGCTTTGTTATACAAACAGATTTTTTATACTATGTAACATAACACTTCTTACATCAGGACTGTCCTTAGACAACTCCTCTATCATCTTTTTTACTTTTAAACGTTTTGAATTATCACTTGTTTCATAAGGACAATCATTATGCAATATAGGTAATTTTAATCTCTTAGCATATCTTATCGTTTCTTTTTCTTCAACATATGCAAGTGGTCTAATTACTTTTAGTCCATACTCTTCTGAATCGTAAGCTGGTTTCATCACTCCCATATTCCCTTGATATAAAACATTTAATAAAAAAGTCTCTATTATATCGTCTTTGTGATGGCCTAAAACTAATTTGTTTATATTTTGTTTTTGCATCTCTTTATATAAAATACCTCTTCTAACTCTAGCACACATAAAACAAGGATTTTTTAATTTTTCATTTGTTAGAATACTCTCACCTATTGATGTTTCTATGACTTGTAATTCTACACCTAATTTTTTACAATACTCTTGAATTTCTCCATAATTTCCGCCCTCTTCTACAGGGTGAATGTGGATTGGAAATATTTCAAAAGATATTCCCGATATTTTTTTTATTCTAATTAAAGCATTTAAAACTGTTAAACTATCTTTTCCACCTGAAATTCCAACTGCAACTCTATCTCCAGACTCTATCATCTTATAGTCGTGCATTGCTTTTCCAATTGGACTCCACAATGTTTTTTCAAAGCCTTTATCTTGAATAAATGATAATATTTCTTTATCATTCATATTGTTAAAATTTATTCTTAAACCAGTCTGCTTATAAATTTTATCTATTAGTTTTATTCTTTTACTTTCAGTGTATAAAATTTCTATTTTAATATCATCTTTTGAGTTAATAATTATAATTTTATCTTCATAAACTTCAAAAATATATGATTCGAATTTATAATTATTTAATTCGTTTATATTATCTATATTTAACACTATAAATCACCTTTTTTATTATTTGATACATATCCTAAAACATAATCTAAATTTATATTTTTCATAGAGTTAAATATACTTTGTTTAATTTGAGAATTTGTTTTTTCCAAAGTTTCTAAAAGAATTTTTATCTCTTTTCTTTTTGAATCCACTTTACCAGATTCGATAGGGCATCCACAAGCCATTGCTGCAATTTCATTTTTTTTAGTAAAGTTTATTATGTCTTGTTCTTTTATATAAATTAGTGGTCTAATCAATTCTAATTTTCCACTTGTTGATTTTACTTTTGGTATCATTGTTTTTGTTGTTCCTGCATAAAACATATTTATTAATGTAGTTTCAATCACATCATCAAAATGATGTCCTAAAGCCAATTTATTATACCCCAGCTCTTCTACTTTATTATAAAGCACTCCTCTTCTCATTTTTGCACACAAGAAACAAGGACTTTCTGGTGATGATTCAAAAGCTATCTCCCAAACATTTGCTTCAAATATCTCACAAGGTATTCCTAACTCTTCTAAATTTATTTTAAATTGTTCTAAATCTATTGCTCCAAATCCAGGGTTCATCGAAATAAATGCTACTTCAAAATTTTTACTTTTATCTCTTTTTAGTTCTTGGAATAGCTTCGAAAGTAATAAGCTATCTTTTCCACCTGATACTCCTACTGCTATTTTGTCTCCATCCTCTATCAAATCAAAATCTTTTATAGCTTTTGTAAATTTAGACCATATTTTTTTTCTATATGCATTTCTTATAGAATGTACAACCATTTCTTGTTTTGTTTCAAAAACTTTTTCTTCCATTTTTCCTCCATCTTTCTCCAATAGTTTTTCACTCAATTATATCATGCTCTCAAAAAAATTAACAATTCTTTTTTTTTGTGTTAGAATAGTTATATTCAAGTAATTATGAGGTGATAAACATTATGAATAAATTAGAATTAGACGTTTTAGATTTTTTAAAAAGTGGTATGGTTTATAGCGATGGAGCTATTATGAAAAATTTAGGTATCAATGAAATTGAGTTAGAAAATGTTTATGCTTCGCTTATGCAAAAAGGATATTTAGAAAGTTATGAAGATTTTTTAAAAAATAATCCTGATTATGAAAAAGGTGAAGAAGAAAAATCTTGTGGTGGATGCTCTTCTGGTGGATGTAGCACTTCTGGAAGTTGTGGTGGTTGTGGAACTTCTGGTGGATGTTCTTCTAATGATGAGGATATTGATTATTCTAAAATTAAAGTTTTAACAGAAAAAGCATTTATTTATAATTTCTAATATAAAAGAAGAGAACTCTAAACTTAATTGAGTTCTCTTCTTTTATATTAAGAAATTTTGTCTAATTTTGACCCTCCATCAATTTGAACATCAGCTACAACTTTAGATATCTCATTTGATAAATCTTCCATTGAAACCTCATATCTAAAAAACCAATAAAAATTATATCCTGGAGATGATGTTATACAAATTGCATTTAATTTTAAGAATTTAAAACTAAAAGTATCTAATGTTCCAAGCTGAAATAGTGGAACTGAAAAAATCTTAATTCTATTCTTTAGTTTAAATATACTTATTATTCTGGTATTTGTTATTAAAAAAGAGTTTATCTTATTATCATAAACACTATATACTTTTTCATTAGAATAAATAATTCCATAATTGTCTGGATTTTTTAAAAATGCCTCTACATTAACTTTACTCATTTTACTTAAAGGTACTACTAAAAACATTAATATTACTTTTAATCCTGTAAGCATAATATCTCTCCTTATCTTTTTATATTGTTTTTTCCTAAAATTAATTTTATTTTTTGATAATACTTACAATATATTTGTGTTGAAATTAAAAATAATATCGAAAATATTACTGATTCTAAATTTACAGTTTTATTTTTTATTGATAAAAGCAAACCAAATATAAACAATATATAGTAAATTGTTAAAAATTTACTTAATACATTGTAAATTATTTCTAAAATTAAATTTAAAGTTATTAATAATTTTTGAATTAAATTTTGAATCATAATACTCCCCCTCATTATCTTTAGTATTTATTGACACACTCAATTTTTCCATTTATAATTAAATTAAAATTTGTAAAGGAGTTTTATTATGAATAAAAAAATTGAATATGTAAAAGGGCAGCTAAATTGTGCCGAGAGTATTATAGATGCTTTTAATAAAAATAATAATTTATCAATTCCAGTTGCTTTAGGTAGTGGTATGGGAAGTGGGGTTACTATTGATAGTTTATGTGGTGCTGTTAATGCTGCTGTTCTTGTTATTGGTTTTATTAAAGGAAGAGAGAATTTTTCTGAAGCTAATAACGCTCGTCCTCTTTGTAATAAGCTACTGATTGAATTTAAAAAAGAATTTAATTCTGAGCTTTGTAGTCATTTAAAAAAAGAAAATATAAGTTGTGAAGATATTGTTAAATTCACTTATGAAAAATTAGAACAGATTATAAATGAAAACAAGGAATAGTTATCTACTCCTTGTTAATTTATATTTAGTTTGCTACTTTTTCTTGTAATAAATTTAATCCTTCATCTACTTTTTCTATTGCTGCATCTCCTACTTTTTCTATTTCTGTTCCAATTTTATCAGATGTTGCTTCTACAGACTCTACAGCTGTATCAGTTACTTTTTGAACATTTTCTTTTACAACATCTTGAACTGTAGTTGTTTCAGTTACTGGTTTCTCTTCAGTTACTGCTTCTGGTGTTTGTACAACTGGAGCCTCTACAGCTGGTGTTTCTGGAACTGGTTTAGCTTCCTCTTTTTCTCCTGAACATCCAATCATAAATGCACTTAAAACTAATAATGATAACATAGTTATTTTCTTCATTACAATTCCTCCTTAAAATTAATTAACATATTGATACCTTATTATTTTGATTAGAAGAGCATTTTCCTTTTTATTCTAATATTTTTTCTACATATTTCTCCATATCAAATTTTCTTTCAAGTCCAGCAGAATTCATATATCTTACTTTTCCAAATATTTTTCTTTCTTGCCAAGCCCTATCATGTTTACCAAAACACCATGCCACACCTGCATAAGAATTAGGATCTCTTCCATCATAAAAATATTTATTATTAAGATATATTGTTATTTCATAAGCCTTTTCTGGTGTTTCAGACCATTCTAAGATTTTTTTACACCAATACATTCTCATATATCCATCCATGTAACCTGTTTTTATCATCTCTTTTTGACAAGCATTCCAATATAAATCATGTGTTTTATAATTTTCAAATTCTTCTAAAGAATAAAGATATTCTCTGCTATCAATAGTATGATTTTTTAGAGTTTCATAAGCCCAATTATAAGTTATTCCTTCCCATTTATCATAATTAGTATTGTAATAAACAAAATTTATAGCTAATTCACGCCTTATTGTAAGTTCTTCTAAAAAGCTCTCTTTTTCATCTGAAAAATTTTCTAATTTTTGAACTTTTAATAAAATTTCCAAAGGAGATATTTGGCCAAAATGCAAATAAAGTGAAAGTTTAGATGACCTATCATTGTCAGGCCCTTTTTTTGAATATTCTCTAATATTTTCTTTTAAAAAATAATCTAGTATCTTTTTACTTTCTATTTCACCTCCTAAAAAACCACCATCTAATTTTTCCTTATTTTCAGGAATATATTTTTGAGATAAATCCATTTTTTCTATCTCTTCGATTTTTAAATTACTATTTAGATATTCTAAGTCACTGAATTGAACCAAAAAATTTTCCTTAACTTTTTTATATTTATCTCTCAATGTTTTTGCGCTATATTCCTCTTTTTTACTCACAACTTCTACTGGAACAACAACATTACTCTCAACCTCAATTGCATTTACAGTGATTTTATCTAGTATATTTTTTCTTTGCTCTCTTTGAAGTTTCAAATAACTTTTATCCCATATTATACATTCTGCTGATTTACAAATTTTGATTATATTTTTTTCAACATCCCCTGATAATAAAATGAATTTTATTCCTTTTTTATTTAAATTTTCTTTAACATCTTTTAAACCTTGAAGCATAAATTCAAAATGTCTTTTAGAAGCTTCTGGATAATTTTCAATATAATTAAAAACTACATAAAGAGGCAACTTTTTATCATTTGAAATTTCTATAGCTTTTTGTAATCCAAAATTATATTTAGTTCTTTGAGATTCTTGCATCCAGTATAAAATATACTTACCATTTATATTTTCATTTTTTTTAAAAATATTAATTCTTTCATCAAACATAGTTTTTTCTCCTTAAATATTTTATATTCTTTTAATGTTTTTCTTTAATTTCATTATTTTTCTTTTTTTATGGTATAATTAATATCATAATTTTTTGAGGAGTCTATATGTTTGAATTAACAATTAAATTATTTAATACTCTTGGATATATAATAGCTATTGCATTCTTTTTTTCTAGATTCAAATCTGCTAAAAATATATTTATTAAAGAAAAACATTCTAAAAAAACAATTTTATTGCTTTCCATTATTTTTTCTAGTCTTGCTATTTTAGGAACCTATATTGGAGTAGAATACAAAGGAGCTCTTGCTAATACTAGAAATGTTGGTATTATTGTAGGTGGAATGCTTGCTGGTCCAGAAGTTGCTATTATTTCAGCTTTTATTGCCAGTTTTCATCGTTTTTACAGTGGTGTTAATAATTTTACTGCTCTTCCTTGCTCTATTGCTACACTTTTAGGTGGAATAATTACAAGTTGTTTTTATAAAAAATCTAATTCTTCAAATCGGTCACTTTTTGGATTTTTTGCAGGCATACTTGTTGAAAATTTAAGTATGCTATTCATTTTAATTTTATCAAAAGATAAAATTTTAGCTTTCGATATTGTTAAAAATCTTTATCTACCTATGCTTTTAATAAATGGTATTGGAATAGCTAGTATAATTATCATTACAGAAGAAATTTTAGAAGAAAAAGAAAGAGAAGCTGGAACTCAAGCAAAACTTACTCTTGAAATAGCAAATCAAACTCTTCCATTTTTCAAAAAAGGTGAATCTTTGGATAATGTTTGTGAAATTCTTTTAAAATCTTTAAAAGCAGAAACTGTTGCAATAACAAATAAAGAATATGTTATTGCAAATGCTTTTAAAAACAAATGTATTGATTTAAAAAGTCAAGAAATTCAAAGTGAAGCTACAAAAAAAGTCTTATCTAATGGCCAAGTTTTAATTTTTGATAGAAATAGTCAATTTAATGATTTTTCTTATTTTGAAGAAAAAATTAAATCATGTATTATTGCTCCTTTATTTGAAGATGATAAAGTTTCAGGTACTTTAAAAATTTACTTTGAAAACGAAGAAAATATTACCGCTCGTAAAAAATATTTAGCAATCGGTTTATCTCAATTAATTTCAACACAATTAGAAATCAGTAAAATTGAAGACTTTAAAAATATGGCTAAAGATGCTGAGCTTAAAGCTTTGCAATCTCAAATAAATCCACATTTTCTATTTAATGCACTAAATACAACAGCTTCTTTTGTCCGATTTGATCCTGCAAAAGCTAGAGATATCATAATTAATCTTTCAGTTTATCTTCGATATAATCTTGAAAATTCATCTAATTTTGTGCCTTTAAAAAAAGAGCTCGAACAAGTTAAAGCATATATAAATATTGAAAAAGCTAGATTTCACAATAGATTTGATATAGTGTATAACTTTGATGAAAATTTAGATAATATCCAAATCCCCAGCTTAACTATTCAACCGCTAGTTGAAAATAGTATAAAGCATGGAATTTTAAAACAGAGAGAAGCTGGAATAGTAGAAATAAGTATCAAAAAAATAGGTTCAAAAATTTTTGTATCAATTGAAGATAATGGAGTTGGAATTGATTCTGAAATTATTAAAAATATAGATAAAAAAATAGAAAAAAATATTGGCTTAAAAAATGTTCATAATCGTTTAAAGCTTATTTATGGTAAAGGTTTAATAATAGAACGATTACAAAAAGGGACTAAAATTTCATTTTATATAAATTCGGAGGGGTTATGATTAAATGTATTATCGTTGAAGATGAATTTCCAGCAAGAGAGGAATTAAAATATTTTATTAATAATAATAGTAATTTTGAAATTCAAAATGAATTTGAAAATTCTATAGATGCTTTAAAATATATTGAAAGTAATAATGTAGATGTTGTTTTTTTAGATATAAATATGCCTGAACTCGATGGAATGACTCTTGGTAAAATTATCAATCGTTTTAATAAGGAAATAAAATTAATTTTTATCTCTGCATATAAAGATTACGCTGTTGAAGCTTTTGAAATTAAAGCTTTCGACTATATTTTAAAGCCTTATTCCGAAGAGCGAATAAATAATGTTTTAAATAACCTTGCTGAAGAGTTTAGTAAAAACAGCTCTGCTATTAAAGATTCTAATATAACAAAAATAACTGTTAATTTAGACTCTAAAATGTTTGTTCTTTCTACTAATGATATTCTTTATATTGAAGCTGATGAAAAAGAAACTCATATTTTTACAGAAAACGGAATGTACTCATCTAAAATGAAAATTTCTCAACTTGAAAGTGTTCTTACTGATAATTTATTCTTTAGATGTCATAGATCTTATATTGTTAATATCGATAAAATTGTAGAAGTAGAACCTTGGTTTAATAGTACTTATATTTTAAAAGTTACTAATAGTAGTTTTAAAATTGCTGTTAGTAGAAACAAAGTGAAAGAACTAAAAGAAATTTTAACAATAAAATAAAAAAATGTCCTCTAAAATTTGAGGACATTTTTCATTTTATTATTTCTTTATTTTTTTCAAGAATAAAACTAAAGCTGCTATTGCTCCAGATATTCCAGCTACATATCCGATTGTTTCTGATAATCTAAATCCTTCTGGTGCTACTAATATATATGTTATAACTACCGCAGTCATAAACGTTCCTGGTATAGTTGCAATCCAGTGGTTTTTATTTTCATTTGCTAAGTAAACTGCTCCTGCCCATAATGCTATTGTTGCTAGAGTTTGGTTTGACCATGCAAAATATCTCCAAATTATTGCAAAATCTATAAAACATAATCCTATTCCTACTGCAAATAATGGGATTGCAATCATAAATCTATTCTTTATTGGACCTTGTTTGTAATTTATTGCATCAGCAATAGCTAATCTTGCACTTCTAAAAGCTGTATCTCCTGAAGTTATTGGACAAGCTACTACTCCTAATAAAGCTAATGCTCCTCCAACCTTTCCTAAAATACTATTAGATATTGTATTAACTACAACTCCAGCAGAACCTGCATTCATTAATCCTTCAGTTCCACCAAAGAAAGTCATTGCTGCCGCTGCCCAAACTAAAGCGATTACGCCTTCAGCTATCATAGAACCGTAGAATATTTTTCTTCCTTCTCTTTCATCTTTCATACATCTCGCCATTAAAGGTGATTGTGTTGCATGGAATCCTGAAATTGCTCCACAAGCTATAGTTATAAATAAGTAAGGATATATTGAAGTTCCTTTAGGATGTAAATTAACCATCGAAATTTCTGGAATATTGTATCCTTGGAAAATTAATCCTCCACCTATTCCTATTCCCATTACAATTAATGAAGCTCCAAATATTGGATAAATTTTTCCAATTAACTTATCAACTGGTAAAACAGTTGCCAAAATATAGTAAGCTATTATTATTCCAACCCAAGTTAAACTATTAATATCTGTCATATCTGCTAATATTCCTGCTGGACCATTAACAAATACCACTCCAACAAGAACTAATAAAACAACTGAGAAAACTCTCATTATTTTTTTAGCATTATCTCCAAGATAATGTCCTACAATTTCTGCAATTGTTGCTCCATCATGTCTAACTGAAAGCATTCCAGATAGATAATCATGTGTTGCTCCAGCAAATATACATCCAAATACAATCCATAAAAATGCTGCTGGTCCCCAAAGTGCTCCTGCTACAGCTCCAAATATTGGTCCTAATCCTGCAATATTTAAAAATTGAATTAAAAATGCTTTTTTCCAATCTAATTCAACATAATCTACTCCATCAGCCAATCTAACTGCTGGCGTTTTCTTATCACTAATTCCAAATACTTTTTCAACATATTTTCCATACACTATATAACCCACAATTAAAGCTATTAATGATCCTATAAAACTAATCATTTCAACCTCCAGAAATATTTATTTATGATTCATTATAGCAATTTTTAGTACAAGATATTTATTTTTTGTTTGAATTGTATTTTTTATTGCTTCAAATGCTTCTATTTAAACTTGAATTCATTTTTTTCTATTTTTCATCTTTTAATATTTTTAAAGTTGTTGTTGTAAAAGCAACAATACCTATAATTGGAGCTACTATTATTCCTAATATAGGTATAAAATACAATATTGTAAATATTCCCCCTCCAATTACAAACGTAATTTTATTTTCTTTCATAAAATCAGAGCTTTCTTTAGCACTAAATTTTCTTCTTTCTAGAGTATAATCAACAAAATTATATGATATAAAGTAACTTTGAACTATAAATATTAATATTGGAATAGATATATTAATAACTGGTATAAACCCCAAGAGCAATATAGCTAAGGTATAAATAATTTCTTTAGCAAAACTTTTACTCGCAATTTTTACTCCTCTAAATATAAAATATATATTTTGCTTTAAACTAAAATTATAATCAACATTATCTTCATATTTCTCGATTTTTTCTGAAATATAACTAAAAAATGGAGATAAAATACCCAACAAAATTATTTTAAAAAAGAAGTATTGTATAGAAATCATCAAAACTCTAATAAAAGTAACTATAACCCATTTCAATATTCCTGTATATTTTTGAATTTCAAAATATATACTTAACCTTGTAAAAATTTTATCTCCAGTATAACCAGATACATAATAAAAGATTATTAACAGTAACAGTCCAATAAAACCTCCAACGAAATATCCCCACTTCAACTTTTGAGCTTTAATTATACTTGGTGCCGATAAGTAGCTTTCTATCATTATTTTTATTTTATTCATCATTTCTCCTTTTTAATAACAAAAAAGACCCTAAGGTCTTTTTTTACTTTTGATATATATTAATCTCTACTCTTCTATTTAATGCTTTACCCTCTTTTGTAGAATTTGATCCTACTGGATTTCTGTCTCCATATCCTACACTTGATATTCTGCTAGGTGAAACTCCTTGTGCAGATAAGTAGTTAGCTACACTTTGAGATCTTTGTAGCGATAAGTTTAAGTTTGAATTTGGATTTCCTGTGTTATCTGTATAACCAGAAACTTGGATTTTTGTTTCAGGATATTTATTCATAATGTATGCTATTGAATTTAAAGGTGAATAGAATCCTCCGTTTAAAACAGAACTTCCGCTCTTAAATGAAGATTCCCCTGGTAATCTCAAGTTAATATTATCTTTATTATTTGTAACTGTAATATTTGTACTATTCAGAGCATTCATAAATTCTTTATATTGAGCATCTTTATAAGCTCCCCAACCAAGACCTGCTAAAGCTCCTACTCCAGCTCCTATTAATGTTCCTTTAGTATCTTTTCCTACTAATTGTCCTATTAATGCTCCTGCTGCTGCTCCTTTTAATGTCCCACTAGTTTTTTTATTAATATTTCTATTTGTATTTGTATTTGCAGTAGAGCTACACGCTCCTAGTAGTGTTGTAGTTAATAATAACATTGAAACTATTTTTTTATTTTTCATATTTTTTGTTCCTCCTATTTTAATCCTATATTATATTATCTAATATATAGAGGAACATGTCAAGATTATGTTAACTTTCTCACTTTATTTAATCATTTATTTTGCGTTTAAGGCAGCCATTGTTATATAGTTATATGGTTGGTTAAAATGTGGTAAAAAGAATATATCCAATAACTTTAACTTATCTATTGTTACTTTTTCCTGTATAGCTAAAGAGAACATATGTATTCCCATAGATATATCTTGTGTTGAAGCCATTTGTGCACCCAATATTCTTCTACTATTTTTATCATAAACTATTTTTAATGATACATCATCATTATTTTCCTCTATAAATCCTGGTTTTTGTAAATCTTTAAATTCTGTTGCTAAAGCTTCAAATCCTAAAGATGTTGCCTTTTCTAAAGTAAGTCCTGTTGAAACCATATTTAAACCATATATTGAAATTCCATTTGAACCTTGAACTCCAATACTATCTAATTTAGTTCCACAAACATTATGAGCAGCTACTATTCCAGAACGAACTGCATTTGTTGCTAAAGCTATATAGTTCGTATCTTGTATTGAATTATCAAAAACAGTTGCACAATCTCCAATTGCATAAACATCATCTAAATTAGTTTTTTGAGTTAAGTCAACTTTATATGAACCATTTCTAAATAGCTCTAAGTTTTCTTTTCCTAAAATATTATTTGGAACAAAACCAACTGCTAATATAACCATATCAGCTTTATATGTTTTTTTATCTGTTATAACCTCTTCAACTTTATCTGTTCCTTTTATTTCTAATACTTTTTCTCCAAAGTTTACATTTACTCCGTTTTTAACTAAAGTATTTTTCATCATTTCTCTAAACTCTGTATCATAATATCCTGATAAACAACTATCACTTAAATCAACTAGCTCTACATTTTTTCCACATCTTTGGAAAGCTTCTGCTAGCTCTACTCCAATATACCCAGCTCCTACCACTACTATATTTTTTAAATCTTTATCTTCTAATTTTTCAATTACATCTTTTGCATGTTGATATAACTTCACAAATTGAACATTTTTTAAATCTTTTCCTGGAATTGTTAAATCTATTGGTAATGATCCTGTTGATAAAATTAATTTATCATAAGATTCAATTACTTCGTTTCCATCTTTATCCATTCCGTGTACATTTTTTTTATCATAATCTATTTTCTTGATTTCAGTTTCCATATGAACTTTAGCACCATTGCACTCTAATTTTTCTTGTGAAGAATAAAATAATCCTTCAGGTCCTGAAATTTGCTTTCCTATCCACAAAGCCATTCCACATCCTAAAAAACTAATATTAGAATTCTTATCAAATACAACTACCTCTTCATTTGGGTAATTAGATAAAATTGTGTTTACTGCTGCTGTTCCTGCATGATTTGCTCCTATTACTACTATTTTGCTCATATCTGCCTCCTGAAATTTCTTTTGTGATTTATATATAATCAAAGTATACCTTTTTAGTATCTTTAAGTCAAAGTATTTAAAGCTCAATTTCTGACCCTTTATTCATAATTTTTAATCATTTTTATATTAAAGAATAAAAAATACTGTTATACCTATAAAAGATATCAAAGCTCCTAAACCTTCTAAAATTGAAACCTTTTCTTTGAAAAATATAATTGAAATTGGAATTATTAAAATTGGACTTGTTGCTGCTAAAGTGCTTACAACACCTACTGTTGAATATTTCAAAGCTTCTACCAATGATGTTATTCCTAAAGTTGATATTGTTGTTCCTAAAGCTATATAAATCATTCCTTTTTTATTTATAAAACCATTTCTTATATTTTTCCATTTTCCTCTAAAAGAAATGTATAAAATAAATGCCAATATTGCAGGAATAGTTCTTACCTGTATTGTTGCAAACGAATCATAATTTAAAGACCCTATTCTAGTAAAAACAATTCCTAAACTCTCTGCTAACATTGCTAATATAGAATATATCATTCCAATCTTTGAAAATGTTTTTTCACCTTTTTTCTTTAAAATTACTATTACTATTCCTACTATTGTAAGCAACATTCCTATTATTTTTACAATTTCGAGTCTCTCTCCAATAATAAAAAAACTTAAAATTGATACTGCTATTGGGCTAAACGTCATTACTAATAATGTTATCCTCGGACCTATACTCATATAAGCTTTAAATAGAAAAAAATCACCTATAAATAATCCAAATAAACCAGAAATAGATAAAAATCTTAAAGATTCTTGACTTACATCTAACGGTAATACCATACCCCTTTTAAAATGAGTTATGACACCTAACAATATCATTGCTAAAACTAATCTTATGAGATTAACTGCTAAAGTTCCAATCTCTTTACTAGCTTTTTCTAAAAATATTGAACTTCCAACCCAACCAAATGCAGTAACTAATGCTAAACTTTCTCCTAACATGCTTCCCCCTGTTATATCTTGATTAGCTTAATTCTACACTATTTTTGGTTTCTTTTAAATAAAAAAATAGAGAGGACTTTTAAACCTCTCCTTAAACAATCTTAATAGTTTATACATTCCATTTCAAAATCTTTTTGCTTCTCTAAGCATGATGGACAAACTTTTGGAGCTTCTTTTGATTCATGAACATATCCACATTTTCTACATTTCCATCTCACATCTATTTCTTTTTTAAATACTTCATCTTTATTTAAATTATCTAATAACTTACGATATCTTTTTTCATGTAATTTTTCAACTTCAACAATAGCTTTAAAAGCTGCTGCAACTTGTGGGAATCCCTCTTCAAGAGCTACTTCTGCAAATCCTGGATATAACTCTGCCCACTCTTCATATTCACCCTCTGCAGCTTCTTGTAGATTTTCAATAGTAGTTCCTACTATTCCAGCTGGATAAGTTGCTGTTATCTCTACAGGTCCTCCCTCTAAAAATGAAAAGAATCTTCTAGCATGATACTGCTCATTTAAAGCTGTTTCTTCAAATAGTCCAGCTATTTGTTCATAACCTTCTTTTTTAGCTTTTGATGCAAACATTGTATACCTTTGTCTAGCTTGAGATTCTCCTGCAAAAGCTTTCAATAAATTTTGCTCTGTCTTAGTACCTTTTATAGATTTTGTCATTTCATCCCTCCTTTTTAACTCAATTTGTTTATTCTTAACTTTTTATTTTTTTCCTTTTTATTTTTTTATAAATTTCCTGATTTATACATTTTGAAAAAAACACCTTTTTTCTCCATCAATGTTTTATAATCTCCAATCTCTTTAATTCCACTTTTACTTAAAACAACTATCTTATCAAATTCTTTTATTGTATTAAGTCTGTGAGCTATAGAAATTATTATTTTATCATTAAATTTTTCTAAAATATTTTCCATTATTTTTTTTTCCAATATATTATCAAGTGCTGAAGTACCTTCGTCTAGCATAACTACATCTGGATTTTTCAAAAACAATCGGGCTACATCTATTCTTTGTTTTTGCCCAGAACTTAAATTAATTCCACCTTGTCCTATTTTTGTTTTTTCTTTTTTATCTAAACTATCAACAAACTCTTTTAATTGAGCTAATTCTAATGCTACTTCAACCTCTTCATGATTTGCATCTTTTTTTACAGATTTTATATTTTGAAAAATAGTTCCATTCATCAAACTATCCTTTTGGTCTACAGCCCCTATTTTATTTAATAAGCTTTCTCTTTCTATATTAGTTATACAATGATTATTTATTAAAACAGTATTCTCTTCTGCTAAAAATGTTCTTTTTAGAAGAGAAAATATTGTTGTTTTTCCTACTCCACTTTCTCCTACAAAAGCTACTTTTTCACCTTTGTTTATAATTAATGATAAATCTTTTAAAATACGTTTATTTTTAACAAAGAAATTTAAATTTTTAATTTCAATTTTTTCTATTTTATTATCTATTAACACATTCCCAATTTTTTCCACTGGTAAGTTCATGATATCTAAAAATCGTTCAATACTAACTGTTCCTCTTTGAAATATGTCTATTAGTCCCATTAATCTTAATAAGTATACTCTGAATCTATTTGTTAGTAATATAAAAGTAATTATAACTCCAAGACTTATCTCTTCATTTATATGCATATATCCACCTACAAATATTACTAAAAGTTGAGTTAGTTGATTATATAAGTTTATCCCTGACATCAAAACTGAAACATTAAATATATTTTTTTTCTCAACATTAAGAAGATGCTCATTCTTTTTTGTAAAGTTTTGTTCTATATTTTTTTCTAAAACATTATCTTTTATAAAAAAGATTGTTTTTAATGAATCATGAATTTTAGATGTTAATTCTGAAAAACTTTCTCTAACTGTAATATAACCTCTTTTTAATTTTTTATTTTGTGATATTACAAAATAAATTGCTATTGGTAGTGGAACCATTGTTATAATGGTTAATTTTAAATTAAATCTACTCATCAATATCATTGCTCCTAAAAGAGATAATATTGAAAATAAAAAATCTTCAAGACCTCTATACAATAAGGTTGATACGTTTTCTAAATCGTTAGTCATTCTCGAAATTATATCTCCATTTTGATTTTCCATAAAATATTTATCTGGTTGATTTAAAATCTTTTTAAAAAGATCTTCTCTCATTAAAAATTTTATTTTATTTCCCATCAATTGTCCTCTAGAACTAGAGTAAATTGATAGCATTAATCTAATAATATATATTATTATCAGTAAAAATGAATAGACATAAAAATCTTTTAAATTTTTACTTGGAATTGATTTATCTATTAAATTTTGAACTATTATAGGACAATATAAATCTAGCCCTGTTACAAAAAAACTGCTAACTAAAAAATAAGTTAGCAGTTTTTTCTCTTTTATATAATACCTTAATATACTATTTAACATTTAATAACTCCTCATATAACTCTTCAAGTGCATCAATAACTCTCGGAGTTCCTCTTAATATTTTATCAGAATCTATTATAATTATATTTTTATTTTTTCCTGCTTTTGTTCTTTTTACAATTGGATTACTATTTAAAATATCATTTTTATTTTTTATCGCCATTGATCCAACTAAAATATCTGGATTTTTTATTAGTAAAAATTCAGATGTTAGCACTGGTCTTCCCCCTGGTAAATCTTTTGCTATATTTTCTATTCCTAAAGTCTTAAATACCTCCCCTGGTAAAGATTTTTCTGTAAATACCATCATTGGTGATGTCGAGAACAAAAAAGCGCCTTTTAATTTTAGAGGCTTTTTCTTTATAGATTCATCTATTTTTTGTAATTTTATTCTATAATTTTCTATTACTTTTTCTGATTCTTCAACTTTGTCAGTTATTATTCCGTAGATTTTTAAATTTGCTAAAATTTCTTCAAAAGAATTAGCTTCATTTATTATAAAATTTATATTTTTACTTTTTAGACTTTCTGCAAATCCTTCTGACATACTATTTAAAATAACTAAATCAGGATTAAAACTTAAAACTTTTTCTATTGAAGGCTTCATTATTGTGCCTGCTTTTTGTAAATTTTTTGTTCTATCTTTTGGCCAAATTGGATTTTTAGCTGTATCTGCAATTGCAACTATCCTCTCTTCAGCTTTTATAAGATAAAATGATTCTACTGCTGCTGGATCTAGTATCAGAATTTTTTCATACTTTTTCTCTACTATTTTATTTCCTTTGGAATCAATAATAAAACCATTCTCTAAATTTAATGCAAATGACAAATTACTTAAACAAATTGTTAATAAAAATAATGCTAACCTTTTCATATTTCTCCTATATTAATGGTATTACGTAAGGTATTCCATTTTCATCTTTAATTATTTTAGATTTCAAATTATAAATTGCAGCTAAATTTTTCTCTGTTAAAACTTCTTCTGGAGTACCATGAAATTTTATAATACCATCTTTCATCATTACTATTTTATCACAAAACATTGCAGCTAAATTTAAATCATGTAAAACTGCTATACTCGTTAAAGATTTTTCTAAAACTAGTTTTTTAACATTACTTAACAATTCTACAGCATGATTTAAATCTAGTGCTGAAGTTGGTTCATCCAATAATAATATTTTAGGCTCTTGAGTTAAAGCTCTCGCTAATAAAACCCTTTGGAATTCTCCACCAGATAAGCTTACAGCTATTCTTTTACTAAATTTTTCTAACTCTAAATTTTTCAATGTATCATTTACTATTTTTAAGTCACCAAAAGAATATCCTGACCAACTAGATTTTAAATGAGGTAACCTTCCCATCAAAACAAAATTCTCTACGGACATATTTGTCATAAGATTTGATTTTTGAGGTACAAAAGATATTATTTTAGCTTTATTTTTTTTTGAAATATCTTTTGCATTTCTATCTTCAAAAATTACTTCTCCATGATTCGGTATTAAATATCCTAATATATTTTTTAAAAAAGTTGATTTACCGCATCCATTTGGTCCCAATATTCCAATCATTTTTCCATTTTCTATATCCAAATTTATATTTTTTAATATCTCTTTACCTCCATATGAGAACGATAAATTTTCAATTTTTATATTCATTATCTCTCTCCTCTTGATCTAAACGCTAAATATAGAAAAAATGGTGCTCCGAAAAATGCTGTTATTACACCTATTGGTATTTCTACTGGTGCTAATAATAATCTTCCGATAGTGTCACATATCAATAAAAACAATGCTCCTGCTAATGCTGAATTAGGTATTAATTTTGAATTTGATGGACCTACTATCATCCTCATTGAATGAGGTATTATTAATCCTACAAATCCTATCATCCCTGAAAATGCTACTGAAAATGCTACAACCAAAGATGATACCGTTAAAATTTTTACTTTTAGTTCTTGGACATCCACACCTAAAGAATTTGCTTCCTCATCTCCAGATAATAAGGCATCTAATTCATTTCTTTTCAAATAGAAATAAATTAAAGAAAATACTAAAGGAATAATTAAAAGTGATATTTTTGTCCATGTTGCACCACCTAAATACCCCATTAGCCACATCGTAATCTTGAATGATTCCTCTCCTATCAAATACATCGCAAAAGATGTAAATGCTCCTATAAACGAAGATACTGCTATTCCTACTATTAACAATGTTGTTATTTCAACTTTCCCATTTTTATTTGACAATTTAAATATTATAAATGTACTAATAAGACATGATACAAATGCTAAAATTCCATAAAATATATCTGGAAGTTGAAAAACATATGCTATAACTGCTCCAAATGTAGCACTTGCTGCAATTCCTATAATATAAGGGTCTGCTAACGGATTTTGAAATACAGCTTGAACCACTACTCCACTTGAAGATAGCATCATTCCTATCAATATTGCCATAACTATTCTTGGTAACCTTATATCATAAATTATTATCTTTATATAATCTGG
>JBOFYP010000069.1:0-1775 GCA_051654725.1 Cetobacterium sp. | reverse complement strand
AAATTTTACAAACATTTGGTGATGGACTTCGTGAACCTCATGTAAAATACATGCAAGATGGTATTTTTGAACTTAGAATAAAAAGTGCAAATAATATATCTAGAATTTTTTATTTCTTTTTTACAAAAGAAAAAATAGTATTAACAAATGGATTCATAAAAAAAACTCAAAAAACTCCCAAAAAAGAAATTGAAAAAGCTAAAGAATATAAATTCGATTATATTAGGAGGAACGAATATGAAATTTAATGATTTTTTAAAAGACCAATTAAAGAATGAAGTATTGAAAAAAGAATATGACAAATTAACGCCAGAGTATGAAATTATATCAGCAATGATAAAAGCTAGAAATGAAAAAGGATTAACGCAATCTGAGTTAGCTAAAACAATAGGGACAGACCAATCACGTATTAGTAAATTAGAAAAAGGAACTTTAAATCCAAGCTTAGAATTTTTAAAACGTATAGCTGAAGGTTTAGGACAAGAGCTTCATATATCTTTCATTCCAAAACAAAGCTGAACTTGAAAAAGTTTAGCTTTGTTTGTAGAACAATATTGTATTTTGTTATATAATAATTTAGATTATAATAATTTAAATTATATAAAATGCATTGGGGAGGAAGATGAAGACTATATACTATTTTTCAGGAACAGGAAACACTTTATATTTAGCAAAAATTTTAGCAGAGAGATGTAATTACAAGCTTCAAAATATTGCAACATTAAAAGATGAAAAGGTAACATTAACAGGAGAGGTAGGATTACTTTTCCCAATTTATGCTATGGGAATCCCTAAAATAGTTCAAGAGTTTCTTAAAAATGCAGAGATAGAAAATGTAAACTATATATTCTCTATTGCTAGTTGTGGTGGAAGTGGATATGGGATACCTTTTAGTCAGATAGATGAGATTTTAGAGACGAAAAATTGTAGGTTGGATTATTCAGAGTACTGTCATATGCCTGACAACTATTTAAAACTTTTCAAACCGCTTTCAGAAGAGGAATCTAAAATAGATATAAACTCTTCAAAAATAAAAATAGAGAGTATTGCTCAAAATATTGAAAAACAGGCTAAAATTCATGTTAAAAATAATAGCTTCATGTATCCAATATTTCTCGGAATATATAAATTCTGGAGAGTTGGATTGAAAAGAGCTCATAAGAGTTTTAGATTAAAAGATGAAAAATGTATCAGTTGTGGAATTTGTAAAGATGTTTGTCCTGTACAAAATATTGAGCTGGTTTCTGGAAAGCCAGTATGGGATAAAAGATGTGAAGAGTGTCTAGCTTGTGCTAATCTTTGCCCAACTATAGCTATATCTTGTGGTGGGAAAAGTAAACATGATGCTAGATATAAAAATCCATATATCTCAATAGAAGAGCTAAAAAACTAAAAAAAATCCTCCACCATTCTGAAAATATCAGTTGGTGGGGGATTTTTACTTTTACTTATATAATCTTAGTTGTCCAGTCTTCAACATTCCATATCTCTGTAGCAACATCAGTATAGAATTCAGGCTCGTGACTTACCATTAAAATAGTTCCATTGAACTCTATAAGAGCTCTTTTTAACTCATCTTTAGCATCTATATCTAGATGGTTTGTAGGCTCATCTAGAATCAAGAAGTTGATTTCATGGTTCATAATCTTAGCAAGTCTAACTTTAGCATTCTCTCCTCCAGAAAGAACACGCATCTGACTTGTGATATGATCAGTTGTAAGTCCACATCTAGCAAGAGCAGCTCTAACCTCAGCATTTGTAAGCCCAGGGAACTC
>JBOFYP010000068.1:0-27080 GCA_051654725.1 Cetobacterium sp. | reverse complement strand
TATATTTTAAATCTATTTTTTTATCTAAAAAATCTATTAATCCTGATAGACTAATAAAATCATTTCTGACATCTAAAATTTTTAATTTCCCCTCTAAATAATTTGAATATATTTTTAACCCTTCTATCTTATAGTCTTTATATTTACCTAGTCTCAACTCTCCATCTATTTCGCCTTTAAGTCCATCACTATTTAAAAATGAAATGTTTCCATAACTTTTTATTAAAATATCTTTATTTTGAATTAGAAAATCTTTTACAACTCCACGTAAAATAAATTTTTCTTTCTCTCCAGATAACTCTCCAATAAAATCAAGTTTTAATCCTAACTTTTTATCACTGAATAAATTCTCTTCTTTTAAATTTTGAGTATTAATTTTAATATTATATTTTATTTTTTCAATATCAAAATCCCCAGAAATTTGAACTACTTTTTCTTCAGCGCTATTTTCCATAGAAAACTCTTCAATATTTAAAATTTTTTTCTCTTGTTTTACTTTTAACAAAAACTTATAGTTATTCAATAAATTCTTACCCTCTAACTCTAAAAAGTTTAAATTCTGTTTTTCAAAATTATATTCCATTGCTTTTTTTGATTTCTGATAAAGTTTTAAAGTTTTATCTGATTTTTTATATTCTCCTAAAAAATCTATAAAATTAGAATTTAACTTCAATTTTAAGTTTTCATTTTGTAAATTTAACTCCAAATCATAATTTATCTCTTTTTTATAATCAACATCTAAAACTAAAAATTCTATATTCTTTGCTGATAAATTCAAAACACCATCTTTAAATCTTAAATCTCCATTTATATTTTCTAATTTTATTTTTGAATTTACAATTGGATACATCTTATATTTAACCCCAGCTTCAAATCCATTTTTTTGATTATTAGTTAATTTTACATCTACATTTTTAAACTTATAATCATCTAAAGGTAAGTTCAAATCACCTAGTAATTTATACTTTTCAGCTATAAAATATGGTAAATCTTTAAATTTAAAATCTACCGATATACCCTCTTTTTCTGTATAATTAACTTTAAATTGACCTTTGTTTTTATCCAAACTATAATCAAAATCAACTTTTATTGCTTCTTTTCCAAAATCTATTTTACCATTGATATCTTTTACAGTTTCATCTAATTCATCATAAATAACTGTTCCATTTAATAGCTCAGCTTCACCTATCAATCCACTTGTGGCTATTGTTAAATTCATATTAAATTGACCTGTTGCTCCACTAAGATTTTTATCATCATATCCATATTGAATAAGTTCTGGTTTTACATCTATATTTTTCAAAACTATATTCATATTTAAAGGTTCAGTCAAATTATTAAGTCTATACTCATATTTTTCATTCTCTTTATTTCCTTTAAACTCTAAATCTATACCTTTTACTTTATGAAAAGAAACATATCCATCTACAGTGTCTAACTCTTGCTTAATCTCTCTTGAATAAGTAATATCTCTATAAATTAGAGATGCATTTTTTACTGTTATAATATCTATTGGAACTCCAGCTCCAGCTTTTTTATCAGAAGTTGTACCATCGCCACTTGAAAAAGCCTCTACAATATTTACATTGCTTCCTTTTCTTTCAATATGAACCTTTGGATTTAATACTTTAATCTCTTTCAATCTAAAGTTTTTGAAATCTTTTGAATAGGTTATTATAACTTTAGGAGCTTGTACCATTGTATCATTACCTTTTGAAAGAGATACTTCTGTTATATCTATTACTCCAAATTTAGGGAATTTAATTTCTTGAGAAGATATTGTTGGACCTAATGCTAGTTTTAATACTATCTCTACTATTTTAGGTAAATTATATTTTACAAACAATCCTCCACTCAAAAAAATAAAAAGAGGAAAAACTATGATTATAAATTTTTTGTATTTGTCAAAAATTTTCATAGTTTCTCCTCCGTTAATTATATTTTATAATGGTTTTTTTAAAGCTACTCCAGCTCTTCTTGGATATTTTTTATCTGTAGATTTATTCTTCAATATCTCTACAACTAATCTTTCATCACCATAATTTGGCAGGTGATATTTGTGTATTGTTATTATTTTAGCTCCTAAGATATCTAAAGCATTTGTAGCTTCATCTTCTTCTTCTGTTCCAACCATTTTCTGTGCTAAGAAATGACCATCAACTTTTATAAAAGGAATCATATATTCTAAAATTACATTTAGTTTACTTACTCCTCTACAAAGTCCAATATCAAAAGTTTCTCTATTTTCAGATGTTATATAATCTTCAGCTCTTGAATTAACAACAGTAACATTTTCTAAATTCAATAACTCTTTTACATTCTCTAAAAATATTGTCTTTTTTCCTACTGAATCCATTAATACAAACTCAATTTCTGGATTAAAAATAGCTAATACCATACCTGGAAAACCTGCTCCAGTTCCTATATCTATTGCTTTTTTTGCTTTTTTTTCATCTAATAAATTTTGAAGTAAAAGAGAATCTAAAAAATGTTTTTCTAATGCATCTTTAGTATCTCTTATTGCTGTTAAATTTGTATGAATATTATATTCAACTAGATATTCTAAATATTTTATTAAATTATTTATTTTTTCCTCTGTATACTTTAAACCAATTTTTTTTATTCCTTCAATTAAATACTCTCTCATCTATTTATTTCCTCTCAATTTTAAATACATCAATAATACTTGAATATCTGCTGGTGAAACACCTGAAATTCTTGATGCCTGTCCTATATTGTAAGGTCTAACAAGCTTTAATTTATCTTTAGCTTCCTTTGGCATATTTTCTAAAATATCATAATCCATATCTTCTGGAAGTTTTTTATTTTCTAAACCTTTATGTTTTTCTATCATTTTTAAAGATTTCTCAATATATCCTGAATATTTAACTTGAACCTCAACTTGATACTCTGTATCTGTATCGTATTCACCTAACTCAAATTTCTCTATAAGCTCAGAAATATACTTTATATCTGAATAACTTACTTCTGGTCTTCTTAATAGCTCTATTAAAGTTAGACCTGATTTTACTTCTGGTTCATTAGCTTTAATTAATACTTCATTTACTCTTGGATTGCTACTTCCTACGTGCTGTTTTTCTAATTTTTCAATTATTAAAGCAACGTCACTTTCTTTTTTCTGAACTCTTTTATACTCTTCATCTGAAACTAATCCAATTTCATGCCCTAACTCACTAAGTCTTAAATCAGCATTATCTTCTCTTAAAACCAATCTATATTCACTTCTAGCTGTAAACATTCTATATGGTTCGTTTGTGCCTTTAGAAACTAAATCATCAATTAATGTTCCTATATAAGAATCTGCTCTATCTAATATAACAGGTTCTTGACCAAAAACTTTTCTAGTTGCATTTATTCCAGCTACTAAACCTTGAGCTCCAGCTTCTTCATATCCTGAAGTTCCATTTATTTGACCAGCTAAAAATAAATTTTCTATTTTTTTTGTTTCTAAACTGTACTTTATCTCTTCTGGAATTACATAATCATATTCTATTGCATATGCATATCTCATTATTTTAGCATTTTCTAACCCTTCAATACCTTTTAACATTTTATATTGAACATCTGTAGGTAACGAAGATGAGAATCCACTTATATAAACTTCATTTGTATCATATCCTTCTTTTTCTAAGAAAAGATGATGTCTATCTTTATCTGGATATCTAAACACCTTATCTTCTATTGATGGACAATATCTTGGACCTGTTCCTTGAATTGTTCCATTAAATAGAGGTGATTTATCCTTATTAAATATTATCGTATCGTGAACCTCTTTGTTTGTAAATACCATATGACAAGGAATCTGTTTTTTAGATAAAATCTCTTCTGCTGTTGTTCTGCTTGAGAATTTTAAAACTCCTTCATCTCCTGGTTGAATATCCACTTTAGAATAATCTATAGTTCTAGCATCTATTCTTGGAGGTGTTCCAGTTTTAAATCTACCTAATCTTATTCCTAATTTTTCCAAAGATAAAGGCAGCTCTTCTGATGATAATTCACCCATTCTTCCACCTTGGAATTGGTTTTCTCCAATATGTATAAGACCTCTCATAAATGTTCCAGTTGCAATTACTACAGCCTTAGCTCTGTACTCAACGCCCTCTTTTGTTTTTAATCCAATAACTTTATTATTTTCTACTATAAGCTCTGTTACCATTCCTTGAACAACATCTAGGTTATCTGTATTTTCAAGAGTTTTTTTCATCTCTTTACTGTAGTTTACTTTATCTGCTTGTGCTCTTAAAGATCTAACTGCTGGACCTTTCTTCGTATTTAAAACTCTTATTTGAATAAAAGTTTTGTCTATATTTCTAGCCATTTCTCCACCTAAAGCATCAACCTCTTTAACTAAGTGAGATTTAGCTGGACCTCCTAATGATGGATTACATGACATGTATCCTATATTATCTAGTAGTATTGTGAATATTGCTGTTTTTGCTCCCATTCTTGCAGCAGCTAATGCAGCTTCACATCCTGCATGACCTGCTCCTACAACTATTACATCAAATTTTTGCATTTTTTACTCCTTTCTCTTACTTCAAATTCTTTAATTCTTTTGCTGTTTTTGCGTCTGTTATTACAAGAAGTATATCTCCTTGTTCCATTACTGTTGTTGGAGATAAATTTGGAATAAAGTTTCTATTCCCTTTTTTTATTCCTACTATATTTACATTATATCTATTTCTTATATCCAACTCTATTAAAGTTTTATTCCAAAAACTCTCTGGAGATTTAATTTCTGCTAATAGAAAATCTTTAGAGAATCTAAAGTGTTCTATCATATTTGGATCCATTGCAGCTAATGCAGTTCTTTTCCCCATATATTCTTCTGGGTAAACAACTTGGTTTGCTCCAATTTTCTCTAAAACTCTTCCGTGTCTTCTTGAGATTGCTTTTACTATAATTTTTTTTACTCCCAATTCTTTCAAATTAAGAGTTACCATTATACTAGGCTCAATTGCACCAATACAAACAAATGCAACATCAAACCCTTCAAGACCTATATTCTTTAACTCTTTATCATCTGTTGCATCAGCAACAACTGCATTTTCAACTATTCCACTATTAACTGCCTCTTGAATAATATCTTCTGACTCATCTATTGCTAGTACTTCTTCGTTAGATTTGTAAAGTGTTTCTGCTACACTTGCACCAAATCTTCCCATACCTATAACTACATACTGTTTCATTCGTCCTCCATTACTAACCAACTAAAATATTTTCTTTTGGATATTTCAAACTTTGCTTAATTTTTTTCTCTCCTAAAGCTAAAGCAAAAGTCATTGGTCCTAATCTTCCTATAAACATAGTTGTTATTATCAAAATTTTTGATAATGGTCTCAAGTCTGCTGTAATTCCCATTGATAATCCCGCTGTTCCAAAAGCTGAAACAACTTCAAATACTATTTTCTCAAATCCAATTTTAGTTTCTATTGTCATTATAGCCATTATAACTGTTGAAACATATATTATCGATATAACTAAAATTGCCAAAGCCCTATTTAATATATCCCAGCTTATTCTTCTATTAAAAACATTTATATTTTCTTTCCCTTGAATAACACCTAATACATACAAAACTATTACCCCTATTGTTGTAGTTTTTATTCCACCACCTGTAGAACCTGGTGATGCCCCAATAAACATAAGAATACAGAACATAAATATTGTTGCTGGGTTTAATGTTCCCATTGGAACAGTATTAAATCCTGCTGTTCTTGTAGTAACACTTTGGAAAAATGAAGCTAATATTTTATCAAACCAACTTAAGTTTCCTATTGTTGTGGGATTTTTATACTCTAATAAAAAGAATAAAATCATTCCAACGAAAGTTAAAAACATTGAAACTAAAATTGCTACTTTTGAAGTTAATGTAAATCTTTTTACATCTCTTCTAACTGCAATTAATACTGAATTTATAACTGAGAATCCTATTCCGCCCAATATTATTAAATATGCTATCGTCATATTCATTAGTATACTACCTGTATAACCTTCTAAATTATTTGAAAACAATGCAAATCCAGCATTACAAAATGCTGATACTGAATGAAATATACCAAAATATAAAGCTTTTGAAAATTCAAAGTTTTTTAAAAATTCCAATGTTAAGAAAAATGCTCCTATTCCCTCTATTAATAATACTATTATGATTATTTTTTTTATGAAACTAACAACTTCACCACTACTTTCAGCATTCCGCTCCTCTTTTATAAGCTCTCTATCTTTATAGCTCATTTTTTTTCCAATTAAAAGGAAAAATAAAGAAGAAAAAGTCATTACTCCTAAACCACCTAACTGAATAAAAACTAAAAGTATTATTTGACCTTGGAAAGATAATACCTTACTTATATCTATAACAGATAAGCCTGTAACACATATTGCTGACGTTATTGTAAATATTGCTGTTAAAAAACTTATTTTATGACCTTCCTGTAAAGAAAATGGCATATATATTAAGATTGATCCTAAGATTATTGCCGTAAAAAATCCAAGGATTAATTTTCTTGAAAAAGAAAGCCTATCCAAAGGACTTAAAAGTTTTCCTATCATCTATTTTTTCCTCCTTTGAAAAAACGCTTTCGTAATTATACCTTATTTTTAGCATTTTTTCAAGTTAACCAAATAATTAAGAAGGATAGAATTAAAAATTCTATCCTTCTTAATTACTATTCTTTTTATCTATATGAAGTATAGTTTGGATTTACTCCTTTTTCTAAAAGTTTTTTCTCTAAATAATTATATCCAAGTTTTTTAACTTTTAAATAAACTTCTCCTAATATGTTCTCTCCATATATATTTTTTTCATTTACATTATATTCACCAGTCAATAAAATATTTATACTGTCCTCTGAATTTGCATAATATATTGGATAATTACCTTTTTTATCTTTTAATAATAATTGGCTTTTATCTTTTTTTAGCAATTCTTCAATAATAATTTTATCTTCTATGTTAACTGCCCAAAATATTGGATACCAACCACTAGAATCTAAAACTTTTAATTGTACATTGTTTTTTATTAATTCTACAACTAAATTTTGAGGTTTTGTTTTTATATAATAATTTATTAACAACTCTCCATCTGTTGTGAAAGTATTTAAATTTGCTTTTTCCTTAATAAATATATCCAAAGCTTCTTTACTACTAACATAAAAGATTGGAGGTCTTGATGATATTTCTGTATTTATTCCTGCTATTTTTTTAGCAGGTAAATCTTTTTCTAAATTTACTCCGTTCGTTAATAAACTTGAAAAAATTTGAAGAGAATCCTCTTTTAAGGCTAAGCTTAAAAGAGTATCTCCACTTTTTAATTCTTCATTTATATTAAAACCATTTTTTATTGCTCTATTTAACATATACACATCATCAACAACAACTGCTGCTATTATCTCATCATCTGTGTATACTTTTTTATTGAAACTACTACAACCTACTAGTGATATCAATAGTAAAAATAAAATCAATAATTTTTTCACAGTTTTACCTCTTATTTGTAATTATTTAGAGTTCTTTTTTCTATCGTTTGAATTTAAGAATTTTTTTCTTATTCTTATGTTGATAGGTGTAATTTCTACTAACTCATCATCAGCAATATAATCTAGAGCTTGCTCAAGAGTATATTTTCTTGGAGTAGCGATTTTAACTGCATCGTCACTTCCAGAAGCTCTCATATTAGTTAGTTTCTTAGCTTTACATACGTTTACGATTAAATCGTTTTCTCTGTTATGCTCTCCAACTATCATTCCCTCATAAACAGCTACACCTGGATCAGTAAATAATATTCCTCTATCTTGTAATCCACTTAAAGCGTAAGCTATAGTTGTTCCTTGCTCTAAAGATACTAAAACTCCTTTAGGTCTTGTAGGGATTGGTCCTCTATATGCTTCATAATCATAGAATGAATGGTTTAAGATTCCAGTTCCTTTTGTATCTGTTAAGAATTCATTTCTGAATCCAATTAATCCTCTTGCAGGTACTTTGAACTCTAATCTTGTATATCCATCATTACCTGGGTTCATTGTTACCATTTCACCCTTTCTGATTCCCATTTTCTCTATTACAACACCAACGAAAGCCTCATCAACGTCAACCATTGCTAATTCAATTGGCTCACATTTAACTCCATCGATATCTTTAAGTAAAACTTTTGGCTTTGAAACTTGAATTTCAAACCCTTCTCTTCTCATGTTCTCTAAAAGTATAGAAAGTTGAAGTTCTCCTCTTCCTTTAACTTCAAATGCATCAGCAGCTTCTGTTGCTTCTACTCTCATACTTACGTTTGTTTGAAGTTCTTTTTGAAGTCTATCCCAAATATTTCTAGATGTTACGAACTTTCCTTCTTTTCCAGCGAATGGAGAATCGTTTACCATGAATGTCATAGAAAGAGTTGGCTCATCTATATCGATTACTGGTAAAGCTACTGGTTCATTAATATCTGCAATTGTTTCTCCGATATCAATGTTATCTAATCCAGCTACACAGAAGATATCTCCAGAGTAAGCTTCTTGAATCTCTACTCTTTTTAATCCTTCGTATCCGTACATAACAGAAATTTTACCTTTAACTTGCTTTCCATCTCTCTTTATTAACATAACTTCTTGGTTTCTTTTTAACATACCATTGTAAAGTCTTCCTACTGCAAGCTTTCCAACGTAGTTATCATACTCAATATTAGTTATTAAGAATTGAGTTGGTTTTTCGTTGTCTCCTTCTGGATCTTCAACGTGCTCTAATACTGTTTCGAATAATGGTTGCATGTTATCACTAACATCATTCATTTCTTTCTTAGCAAATCCAGCTTTTCCTGAAGCGTATACAACTGGGAATTCTAATTGTAAATCATTAGCATTTAACTCTATGAATAGGTCATATACCATGTATAAAACTTCTTCTGGTCTTGCATTTGGTCTATCTACTTTGTTAACTACAACTATTGGTCTATGTCCTTGCTCTAAAGCTTTCTTTAAAACATACTTAGTTTGAGGCATAGGACCTTCGAATGCGTCTACTAGTAAAACAACACAGTCAACCATTTTCATGATTCTCTGAACTTCTCCTCCGAAGTCAGCATGGCCTGGAGTATCAACTATGTTGATTTTGTAATCTCCATAATTTACTGATGCATTTTTAGAGAAAATTGTAATTCCTCTCTCTTTTTCAATATCATTTGAATCCATTACTCTCTCTGCAACTTTTTCAAGTTCGTGAGCTCCGAAAACTCCTGATTGTCTTAATAGACAGTCTACTAGAGTCGTTTTTCCATGGTCAACATGGGCTATAATCGCAATGTTTTTTATTTTCATATCTCTTCCTCTCTATAAATTAATAATACTTATAACCTTTTAACAAACCGTTTGTTACTTCACCTAAGCCTATAAACTTATTCTTAGAATAAACTGTATACTTTCCTTCATTTATTCTTTTTTTACATCTCTGACCATTCACAAAAAGTTTTATATCATTTTCATCTTCAATATCTGTTCGTGGGAAACCAAAATAATTCTCCACTGAAACTAAAAATGAAAAATCATTTTCTAGAACCATTTTTTCTATAATTTCTAATGTAAATGATCTTTCTAGGTCTTCTTGTCCAACACGAGTTCTTCTCAAACCTGTCATTGTAGCAAATGTTCCTAGTTTTTCTCCTAAATCATAGATTAAACTTCTAATATAAGTTCCTTTTGAAACTGTACAGTTGATTTTTGCTTTCACACCATCAAATGAAAGAACATCAAGATTTGTTATGCTAACATCTCTAGCTTTTCTCTCTATCTCTACACCCTCTCTAGCTAACTCATAAAGTTTTTTTCCATCAACTTTTATGGCTGAATACATAGGTGGAACTTGTTTTATGTCCCCTTTAAATGTATCTAAAACCTCTTTAAAAGTCTCATTAGATATATTGAAATTCTCTGTCCTATCTAAAACCTTTCCTTCTGTATCATAAGTGTCTGTTTTGAAACCAAGTTCTAAATCTGCAACATACTCTTTTTCATATCCCTCTATATCCTGTGCGAATTTTGTAGCTTTACCTACACAAATAACCAAAATTCCAGTAGCTAAAGGATCTAAAGTTCCTGTATGACCTATTCTTCTCTCTTTTAAATTTCTTCTCAAAACCCTTATAACATCAAAGGAAGTTATACCAACAGGTTTATCTACAACTATTATTCCTTCCAATTTTTTCTCCTTTAATTTAGTCAAATGCCATTATATCATACACTATACTTTTTTTAAACATTTATTTTTAATTTGCCGTAATCTTATAATTATTACTTGGACTCCATAATAAATATTCAGTTACATTTAAATCGTTCATAGCTTTTATTTGTTCTCTAATTTCTCTTTCGTTATAAGGAATATATCCTTTTACCCATTTCGCAGTGAAAGCTTGTATCCAAGGTCTTATAACTGCTGGTGAATCTATGTTTTCATTTCTATTTACAGAATCTTTTACAGAGTGATATATTGTTTTATATGGTTGAGCATCAGGTACAGCTATTCCATAAGCACCTTTTCCATAATGACTTGGATACATCATAGGTGATATATAATCAACTACTTGGCTGACAGTTTCCCAATGTTGACCTAATCCCATATCATCATTGAATGTTCCGATTTGACCATAAACATCAGCACTCGTATAACCATTCAAAGCATTAATTCTTTGTCTTGCATATTTTAAATATTTTTGAATAGTTTCTGGTTTAGATTCATTTTTTGTATTTCTATAATTTAACTTTGCATCTAGTTTTCCACCATTTGATGCTGGGAATCTAACATAATCAAATTGTATTTCATTAAATCCAGCTTTTATAGCTTCTTCTGCTACTGCTAAATTATATTCCCATAAATTTCTATCATGTGCTGATACCCAAATAATCCCATCACTATTTGTATAAGGTTTACCTGTATCTCTAGATGTTATAACCTTATCTGGATTAGCTTTTGCATAAGTTGGGTCTTTAAACGATACAATTCTAGCTATAGCGTATATATTATTATCTTTTAATTTTTTCATAAACTCACCTATATTTTTTATAGGATAATTTTTAGAAACTGGAATTCCAAACTTTTTTGGAGCTTCCATTTCAAAAGATAAAGTTCCGTTGTCATCTTTAATATCTATTACAAAAGCATTGATTTCTGTTGTTTTTGCTAAATTAAGTAATTTTTCCATTTTTTTACTGCTTCCTATAGTGTAAATATTTAAATATACTCCTTTTACCTCTACTCTAGGATTGTTTTCAAAATTATTTATTTTATATTCTGTTTTAAAATCAATATCACCCCAATTTTTAGGTAAAATATCTTTTAACTCTTGGGCTAAATCTACTTTAGATATCCATCCCTCTTTATCTTTAAGATCTTTTTTATAAGATATTTTCAATAACGATTTATTTTTATCTTGTACTATTATCTCTTTCTCTTCTATAATTTCTATTCTAGTTCCTTTTCTTAAAGTATCTATTCTTTTTTTCTGAAGTTCATCTTCAAAAACAAAAAGTGTTGAATTTTTTATATATTTTGAATTTTTTAAATTTGATTCTTGAGATAATTCTTTTACTGGTTCTACAATTTTTTCTTCTGTTTTTATTTCTTCTACTTCTAAAGGAACAACTTTTTCTTTTGATTCAAGAGTGGTATTATCTTTCTTCAAAGATAATACGTCCACCTTTATTTCATCCGTTACCATTTCTACTTTACTTTTAGGTTCGTCATTTAAAACAAATTTCTTAACTCCACAAGAAATTGTAAAAATAAAAATAACTAATAATATTAAAAATCTAAAAAATTTTCTTTTGTCCTTTATTCTCATGCTATCCTCCATTTAGTATATTTATGTTATATATATATTAACAATTTTATAGTAAAAAATCTAGTAAATAAATCCTTTGAATAAAACTTATTAAATGTTACTATTTAGTCATATTTAATCATTTACAATAGGAGGATTTTATGAAACAAAGAACATCACTGCTTATCTTGATTTTTTTCACCTTACAACTTTTAATTTTATGCAATACTGAAAACAGTTTAAAACCTTCTGAAAATCTAATTTCAGGAAAATTGAATAATGGTTTAACTTATTATATTTTAAAAAATAAAAAGCCTGAAAATAGAGCTTCTCTAAATTTAGTTGTTAAAGCTGGATCACTTTTAGAAACTGAAAATGAACAAGGGCTTGCACATTTTTTAGAACACATGGCTTTCAACGGAACTACAAAATATAAAAAAAATGAGCTTGTTAAATATTTACAGTCTTTGGGATTAAGTTTTGGTGGTGATTTAAATGCTTATACTAGTTTCTCTGAAACTGTTTACAAACTTCAAATTCCTACAAACAAGGACGATTTAAATACTGGATTTGATGTTCTTAAAGAGTGGTCCTCTGAGATAACCCTCGATGAAAAAGATGTTGAAAATGAAAAGAAAATTATAATTGAAGAGTGGAGACTTCGTCAAGGAATAAGCCAAAGGGTTGGAGATATTCAAAAAGATATTATCTTTGGTGGCTCTCACTATTCAAAGCGTTATCCTATAGGCCTGCCAGAGACTATCAATGGGGCTACTTCAGAGCTTCTAAAAGGATATTATAAAAAGTGGTATCAACCACAAAATATATCAATCGTTGCTGTTGGTGACTTTAATGAAAAGGATGTTGAAAACATAATAATTCAAAATTTCTCATCATTAAAAAATACTAATAAAATTTCTAAACCTGAGTTCCATATTCCTTTACCTACAAAAAATAATATTACTATTTTTACTGACCCTGAATTAACAACTACAAATTTAAACATTTTATGGAAACAAAATTCTAAACCTCTAAATACAAAAGAAACTTTTCAAATGAATATTGAAAAAATATTACTAAATTCTATTTTAAATACAAGAATGTCTATTTTATCAAAAGATAAGAATTCACCATTTTCTTATTCTTCTGTTTACGATTTTTCTTTAAATAAAAATATGAATATTTTTGCTAGTTCATCTTCTGTAAAAGATAATAATATTGAAAAGACCTTAACAGATGTATTAACTAATTTAAAAGACGTATCTTTAAATGGTATTACACCAACTGAATTAGAACGTGAAAAAATTAATCTAATTAACGATTTAAAAAATACAATTAGTAATAAAGATAGTCTAAAAAATGATATTTATATTGATTCTATTTTAGAGTTTATTTTAAAAGACAATATCTTTTTAACTCCAGAAAAAGAGTTTGATTTAGTTAATGAGCTTTTAAATAACATTAATTCTGAATCTTTACAAAATATATCTAAAAATATTTTATCTTCAAAATATGAAATTTTTATAACTTCAAGAGAAAATATGAAAGATAAATTACCTCAAGCAAATGAGTTGACAGATTTAATTCAAAATATTTTATCTCAAACATCATTAATTTCAAAATCAAATGATTCTGATTTAAAATTAGAGGAACTCAAACTTACTTCAGGAACCTCTGAATTAAAAAGTACAACTCCTGATTATTCTGAATTTATTTTATCAAATGGTATAAACGTTTTATATAAAAAAACTGATTTTGACAAAGATAAAATTTATTTAAAATTAACTGGTGCAACTGGAAGTTCTAATTTAGACTATAAAGAGTATATTAACACACTTTTCCTTCCTGAAGTTTTATCTAATTCAGGAGTTGGAAAAATTGATTATAACTCTCTTGAGTTATATTTTAAAGGGAAAAACTTCTCTGTAACTCCATATATTAATGATTATACAAATGGTTTTTTAATCACTACAAATAAAGAAAATTTGAATGAATCTTTAAACTATTTTAGAAATATTTTAAAAACTCCTAAATTTGATGAAAATATAATTGATTCAACTTTAAAAACAACAAAAGAATTAATTCAAAATCGTAATTTTTCACCAAAGTCAGTTTTCAAAAAAACATATTTAGAAACACTAAATAATATGCATCCTCGTAGAACACCTATTGAAATTGATGATTTAAAGTATATATCTAAACAAAATTTAGAAGAAACGTTCAATTCTATTTTTAGTAATTTCAATGGTTATAAACTTTCTGTTGCTGGTTCAATAGATGAAAAAGATTTAGAAATTGTATTGAATAAATATTTTTCTAATCTACCTGTTAAAGATAAAACTAGCAATTTGAAAACTTTAGATGTAAACTACCCAAAAGGTTATACAAAGAAAACGGTTGTTCAAGGAATTGATAAAAAATCTTCTGTTATTTTAACTTTCCCTTACAATGGTATTTTTACTGTAGAAAATAGAGCTTTATTCAATGGCTTTTCAAGTTTACTTAACATTCTTTTAATTGAAAATGTTAGAGAAAAAATTGGTGGTGTTTATTCAATTTCATCTTCAACTAATTTTGAAAAATTAAATTTTGGCGAAAATTATTTACAAATTTCATTTAGTACAGACACCAAAAGAGTTGATGAAGTTATTTCTAAAACTAAATCTACTATTGAAATGATTCAAAAAGGTGATTTTGCAAAAAATAAAATTTTAGATATTAGAAAAAATTATGAATTAAATTTTGAAACAGCTATTAAAACAAATAATTTCTGGATTAATTATCTTGATAAAAAAAATTTAATATCAGACTATGAATTTTATACTCCTATGAGGTATAATAATATTATAACCTTTGATTCTATTGTTAATTTTTCAAATAGAGTAATAAATACAAATCATTGTGTAGAAATTATACTTCTACCAGAAAAGGAGAAATAACATGCCACATTTAAAATTTAGAGGACTAAAAAAAGAAATCTTGATTGAAAACAGTAAAGAGTTAATTGATGGGCTTACTGCTATAATTCAATGTGACAGGAGTTGGTTTACTATCGAGCACTCTGAAACCGAATATATCTTTGATGGTGAAATTGTTCCAGGTTACATTTTTATTGATGTTGCTTGGTTCGATAGAGGTCAAGAAATAAAAAATCTTGCTGCTAGCTTTATAACTGAATTTTGTAAAAGATTAACAAACAATAATGATACTACTGTTATCTTCCATCCCCTAGAAGGTTCTAATTATTATGACAATGGAACTCATTTTTAAATTTCATGAAAGCTAATATTGCTCTTGTAGGCTTTATGGGCAGTGGAAAAACTACCATTGGTAGAATTCTAGCTAAAAGTTTAGACATGAAATTTATAGATATCGACCGTTGTATATCTATCCGAGAAAAAAGAACAATTCCTGAAATTTTTGAAGAAAAAGGCGAAAAGTATTTTAGAGATTTAGAAAGAACTATTATCGAAGAGGAATCTAAAGATAATAATATCGTTATATCAACAGGTGGTGGAGCCATCGTTGATAATGTAAATATTAAAAATATTAAAAATACATCTTTTGTTGTTTACTTAGACTGCGATATAAATACAATCTACGAAAGAGTTAAAAGAAGTAAAACTAGACCACTTCTTACTAATTCTCAAGATATGCTAAAAACTATTGAAGAACTTTACGACAAACGTAAAACACTCTATAAAATTTCTTCAGATTTTTCAATTACGATAGATTTAAACACAAATATTTATGATAGTGTTGAAAAAATAAAAAATGCTTATATTTTAAGCTAAGGGGGTTTCTATGAACAAGTTATATGGTAAAACGGTTTTTATTACAGGTGCTACAAAAGGTATTGGTAGAAGTTGTGCTTTTGCTTACGCAGAAAAAGGAGCTAACTTAGTTTTAACTGCTAGAAGTTCAGATCTTTTGGATTCATTAAAAGAAGAGTTAGTTAGAAAGTATGGTATCAAAGTTTATACTCAAGTTATGGATGTTGCTAGAAGTTTTGATGTGGAAGAAAAAGTTAATACACTTCCTGAATCTTTTAAAAAAATTGATATTTTAATCAATAATGCTGGTTTAGCTTTAGGATTAGACAAAGCTTATCTTGCTTCTCCAACAGAGATTGACACAGTTGTTGATACAAATTTAAAAGGTATGCTTTATGTTACTAGTGCTGTTGTTCCATTTATGGTAAAGCATAAATGTGGTCATATAGTTAACGTTGGTTCAGTAGCTGGAGATTCTTCATATGCTGGCGGAGCTATCTATTGTGCCACTAAAGCTGCTGTAAAAGCTTTCTCTGATGGATTAAGAATTGACCTTGTTGATACAAATATAAAAGTAACTAATATTAAACCAGGATTAGTTGAAACTGATTTTAGTAACGTTAGATTTAATGGAGACTCTGAAAAAGCTAATAATGCATATAAAGGAATCACACCTTTAACACCAACTGATGTTGCTGATGTTATTATCTACACAACAGGTCTTCCTGAAAATATTCAACTTACAGAAATTACTGTTACACCTAATCACCAAGCCGATGCTAGAACAGTTCATAGAAAAAAATAAACACTTAAAAAGGAGTAGAAATTAAATTCTACTCCCTTTTTTTTAGTTATTCATATATAATTTTTTATAAATTAAAGGTAGGAATAATGCTCCAGATATGAAGTTTCCTATAGTTACTGCTAAGAAATGTAATCCCATCTGAGTTGGTGAATAAATAGATGACATTAATATTTTTCCCATACTTACATAATACATATTTGCTACAACGTGCTGGAATCCTCCAAGTATGAATAACATTATTGGGAACCAAATAGCTAATATTTTTCCTGCTAAGTCTTTTGCTGCTAATGCAAACCAAACACCTATTGCAACTAATATATTACATAAGAATCCACTTGATACTGCCTCTACAAATGTTAAATGTACTTTATGTTCAGCTACACCAACAACATATTTGCTAAATTCTGGTGAAGAGTAATTTCCTGCTAAATATGAAACATAAGCTATAAATACAGACCCTAAAAAGTTTCCTAACCAAACGGCTCCTAAATTTCTAACATATGTTGCTTTTTCTACTTTTCCTTTTGTAAATGCTAGTAATCCTAAGCAATCTCCTGTAAATAAAGATCCTCCAACTAATACAACAAGCATTAATCCTGTTGGAAATACACAAGCTCCTACAAACTTTCCTGCTCCTCCACCAATAGTGAAATTAGCTATTAGATTTCCTAATGCAGAAAGAGCAATATAAACTCCTCCCATAAATCCTAATAAAATTGTCTTTGAAAATGTATAATGCCCTTTATTTTCTCCCAAAAGAAGAACTTGTTCTGTTGTTTCCTTGTTTGTTAAATAAACCTTCACTTTTTTTCCTCCTAATTTTTGCTTTCAGTTTGGTATTATACACCTTTTACCCTATTTTTTCAAGCATTTATTAAAAAAAGCTCAATAGAAATTCTATTGAGCTTTTTTTGCTATATTAACTGTGAATTAACACTTTTTTGTTTTTATTTTTAAAAATTTTCCCAAAACAAAAGCTATAATTACTGGAATTACCCATGCAAATCCAGAATTTGCTAATGGAATTATTGATAAATCTATTTTTAAAATTTCTAATGTACTAATAATTAATGCTGTCAAAGATGTAAATACAAAACAACCTTTATTCTCTACTCCAAATACATTTAAAACTATTAAAACTATTGTAATTGGATATAATATAACTAATACTGGCACTGCTAAACTTATAATATAATCTAATCCAGCTACTGCTAAAACTGCTGAAAATAAACAAGTTATTACTGCAATTAATTTGTAAGATATTCCTAACAATTTTGAGAACCAATCACTTACTAACGTTGTTAAACCTACTGAAGTTGTTAAACAAGCTGCTGCAACACAGATACCAAACGCTAACTTCCCAGAGTTTCCTAATGTTAATTCTGCTATTTTTAATGCTGTTTGAGCTGTTGAAAGCCCTTTAATAGAACTAATTTGAGATCCTAAATAAATTAAACTAAAATAAATTAATCCTAATCCAATGGCTGATATAAAACCTGCTCCAGTTAAGTATTTTTTCTGTTCTTTAGTATCTAATATTCCTTTCATCTCTAAACCCTTAATTATAACTACTCCAAATAAAACAGAAGCTAAAGCATCCATAGTTTGATATCCACTTACAAACCCATGAGAAAATTGATTACCATCTATTATACTTAAAATAGGTTCTCCTATTGGATTAATTATACCAAAAATTGTTATTAAAGCTAAAATTATCAAAATAATAGGTGTTAAAAATTTACCTAATATATCTGTAATTTTTGATTCATTTAATACTAAAAATAATGTTACACTAAAGAATACTAATGAACAAACAATAGCCATAACTTTTGAATCTAGAGTTCCTATCAAAGGTAAAACTCCCATTTCAAATGTTGTTGATCCTGTTCTTGGAATAGCAAACAACGGACCAATTACAAGGATTAATGTTGTTATGTAAGCTTTATTGAATTTTGAAGATACTTTATTTGCAAAATTATCAAGTGTTCCACACTTTGTAAATGCTAATATTCCTAATAAAGGTAATCCTACACCTGTTATAAAAAATCCTATTCCTGCTGAAACCCAACTGTTACCTACCGCTACTCCTAAAGAAGGTGGAAATAATAAATTTCCCGCTCCAAAAAACATTGAAAATAATGCTAGTCCCAAAACTATAATCTCTTTACTTTTGTTCATTGTTCCTCCCTGTATATTTTTATAAAAAAAACAATCTTAAAATTTAAGATTGTTGATTTTGGTAATTTATTTTTATTTTTATCAATTATAGCATTTTATTTTTATAATTTCAAGTAATCATTCAAATATCATATATTTTATAAGCTTCTAAAAATGATTTTTTTAATTCATTCTTTAAATTTATAGGCTCGATTATTTTTACTTCTTTTAAAAAAGAAGCAAAATAAAATTTTGCATTTTCCAAAGTCATTTCAAAATAATATAAATCATCCTCTTTTTTTAAAAGTTTTGGTTTATAATTAGTAAAACTTTTTAATAAACTTTCTCCCATAGGAGTAAATTTTGCTTTTATGATAAGTCTCTCTCCTAAAAAAGGATCAAAATTCTTTCTAACATTTTCTATAAATTTTTTATCTCTAATTTGAATTTTTTCATCTAATATGCCTAGTATAATAACATCTTTTAATTTTATACTTCTATAATTTTTTTGCTCGTCATCATAAGCAAAAATAAAATTTTCATCCCCTTGATCCTCTCTTTTTATAAAGTAAGGAGAAATTGTAAAACTTTCTTCCATATATAATATTCTAATTTTAACTTTATTTTTAACTGCATCTATAACTTTTTTATAAGTCTCTTGAAATATAAATATTTCTCTTTGATATTTAAATTGTGATGAATATATTTCAAACAACTCTCTAAAAAACTCAGCTTCTACATCAACATCATTAGCTTTTAAAATATCATAATATATGCTTTTATTAGCTACATTTAAATCAAATTGTACAACCTTTTTTAATGGTCTTCCTTGGGGTTCAATATATTTATCGATATCAAATTTTTTAGAATATTTGAATTTATCTAAGATATAATTACAAAGTTTGTTGTTATTTATACCAAATTCTTCTGAATCTTTTTTTAAAAGCCTCCAAATGTCTTCAGAAACTGTAACTCTAATCTTTTTCATTCATATCCCCCATAGTTTTCTTTCTAATATTATATATCAATTTTTTAAAAAAATCTATGGGAATATGGTCGATTTTGAACTACCTAATTATTTCTAATTTTTTATTTTTACATATTCTTTTATTTTTTTTTCGTATCTATCTAAATAAACTATTGCCTCATTAACTAATGGAGAGATAGTTAATATATTTATTATAGTCATTATTCCTAGTCCAAAATCTGCCAAAGACCATACAAAGAAATTCTGTTCTATAGCACCTATATAAACCATAGCAACAACAACTAATTGATATATTAAATTAACTTTTGAATTTTCACTAATAAAATTCAAAGCATTTTTTCCGTAAAATGTAACTCCTAATATTGTACTAAAAGAGAAGAAGAATAATATAACTACTGTAAATGGTGCTCCAATCCATCCTATGTGGCTTTTTAGTGCTTCTTGGAATAAAAGCATTCCACTTGTACCTTCTATTGCTGCTCCATCTGCTAATAATATAACAAATGCTGTTGCACTACAAATAATTAATGTATCAACGAAAACACTTAAAGATTGAACCATTCCTTGCTTTACTGGATCATCAACATCTGCTAAAGCAGCTGCATAGTTTCCGTTTCCACTTCCTGCTTCATTTGAAAACAATCCTCTTCTTACTCCTTGCATTATTACTCCACCAAGAGCTCCACCTGCAAATTGATTGATTCCAAAAGCTGCTGAGAATATATTCGCTATAACTGCTGGAATTCCTGCAATATTTGTTATTAAAATATACAGTACCACTCCTAAATACATAACTGCCATTACAGGAACTATTTTATTTAAAGCTGTTACTATTGTATCTTTCTTTCCTTTTGTAAATATTGTTAAACTAACCACTACCGATAGAACAATACCTATTAACTTTGTATCTAAATTATAAGCACCCACTATTGATTCTGTAACTGAATTTGACATTACTTGAATAACACCTGCATAACAAAGTAATGATGCTACTGCATAAGCTATTCCTAACCACTTTTTATTCAATCTATTCTTTATTATCCATGGAGTTCCACCTTTGTAACTTCCATCAGATGATTTTTCACGATATATAACTGCTAATACTGATTCTATGAATGATGTTGAAGCTCCAAGTAAAGCTACCATCCACATCCAAAATAATGCCCCAGGTCCTCCAACTGATATTGCAGCCACAACTCCAGCTATATTTCCTGCTCCTACTCTACAAGCTGTTCCTAAATAAAATGCTTCTAGAGAACTTATTCCCTCTCCTTCTTTATCTGAACCCTTCAATGTTTTGAATATCTGTCCCAATAATCTAATTTGCATAAATTTAGTTCTATAAGTTGCATATAGAGCCATACCTATTAAAAGAACTACTAATATATTTTTTTCCCATAAAATTGAATTTGTCGAATCTATTATCATTTTAATCCAGTTCATAAAATCATCTCCTCTAATATTAAAATTTATTTCTTAAAATAATAGTATCACTTATTTAATGCTCTTAGTAGATAACAATTTTTTTTTATTTTTGTTCGTATTTTTAAACTTAAAAACCTTTGTTTTTAAAGGGTTTACAATATTAGCAATTGTTATTTTTGTTCTATGTACCATTTTTTTAGTACAAAAATACTTTAATTTTAATATTTAAACTTGATTTTTTTGATTTTTTTTGATACAATTTTCCTAATTATTCAAAAATAAATTTATTACATATATATTTATACTAAAACTTGGAGGTTAAAATGAACAAAAAAAAAGAGATTTTAATTTTAGGTTTTGCACTATTTTCAATGTTTTTTGGTGCTGGTAACCTACTATTTCCACCATCTGTAGGTTTAGCTGTTGGTGAAGAATGGTTTGAAGCTGGATTAGGATTTTTCCTAACAGGAATTGGTTTACCTTTATTAGGTATTTTAGCTTTTACTAAGGTTGGAAGTTTAGATGAGTTTGCTAATAAAGTTTCACATAGATTTAATTCACTTTATTCTACAATATTAATTCTTGTTATTGGTCCTTTATTTGCTATTCCAAGAACAGGATCAACTACTTTTGAAATGGGAGTATTACCTTTATTTCAAAATTCAAATCCTACTATAATAGCTATCTGCACATCTGTTATTTTCTTTGGAATTACTTTATTTTTAGTTTTAAATGAATCTAGCATAACTGATATTCTTGGGAAATTTTTAACACCTATTATTTTAAGTATTCTTTTTCTTATAACGATACTTGGGGTTACTGGTGATTTAGGAACTCCTATCGCCTCTACTATAAAAGAAAGTTCTTTCTCTTTTGGATTTATTAGTGGATATCAAACTATGGATGCTTTAGCTTCGGTTTTATTCGGTGTAATTATAATAAGAGGACTTGAAGGAAAAGGAATAAAAAATAAAAATGAACAAAAAATGTTTTTAAGTAATGCTGGATTTATTGCTGCTATTGGTTTAGGATTAATCTATTTAAGCTTAATCTATTTAGGAGCTCAGATAAGTAGTATCAAAGGATTAACTACTGCTCAAACAACTCTTAAGCTAGCACAAATGACTCTTGGTGATGTTGGTAAAATCGCTTTTGGAATATGTGTTGCTGCTGCTTGTTTAACAACTTCTGTAGGTTTAGTTGCATTAGCTAGTGAATGGTTCTCTAAATTACTTAAAATCTCATATAAAAAGATGGCTTTTACAATTTGTATATTTTCAGGTCTTTTATCTGTAGCTGGTTTAGATTATATAATTGGTTTATCTGTACCTGTTTTAGTTATTTTATATCCTATTACAATTGTATTGATATTGCTTAATATATTTGAAGTTAAAAATCACATCTCATTTAAAAGTGTTGTTGGAGTTACTCTTGCTATAAGTATAGCTGAAACTCTTAAAATTGACCTTAGCTTTATTCCATTAGCAAAAGCTGGATTCCCTTGGATAATTCCTGCTTTAATAACTTTTGCTGGAAGTATGCTATTAAAGTATGAAAAAACACCTATAAAAAATATTTAATTTTATATTTCCCATAGAAAAAGGACTACTTTTTAGTAGTCCTTTTTAAATTTTATTTAAACATTAATTCTACAACAGAGAAGAATCCAATTACCCACATAACAGGCTTTACATGATTTGCTTTTCCGTTAAATATACATACTAATATGTATGATATAAATCCAAATGAAATTCCTATTGAGATGCTATATGTTAAAGGCATCATTATGATTATTAAGAAACAAGGTATTGCAACTTCTATATTATGAAAATCTATATTTAATAAGTTCTTAAACATATAAACCCCAACTAATATTAATGCTGGTGCTGTTGCAAATGCTGGTACAATTCCTATTATTGGAGAGAAAAATAAAGAGATTGCAAATAATGTTGCTGTTGTTAATGCTGTCAATCCTGTTCTTCCACCTACAGCTATTCCAGATGCTGATTCAACAAAAGTTGTTGTTGTTGATGTTCCTAATAAAGATCCTATTACAGTAGCCATAGCATCTGCTTCTAATATTTTACTTACATTTTTTATTTTACCTTTTTCATCAATCATCTCTGCTTCGTGAGCACAAGCCATTATTGTACCTAATGAATCAAATAAATCTACGAACATAAATGAGAATATTGATCCTAAGAACATAGGTTGAATTGCTCCTAAAATATCAAGCTTTAATGCTATTGGTGCTAAACTTGGTGGCGTTGAAATTATTTGTGAAGGTAAATCTACTACACCAAATATTATTCCTAAAACCGTTGTAGAAACAATCCCTATTAATATTCCACCTTTTATCTCTCTCATCTCTAAGAATCCCATAATTGCAAATCCTACTAACCCTAAAACAACACTTATATTAAATTTTCCTAATCCAACTATTGTAGCTGGATTACTAACTATTAATCCCATTCCTTGCATTCCTATAAATGCTATAAATAATCCTATACCAGCTCCTACAGCTAATCTTAGTTCTGATGGTATAGCATCTATGATTTTTTCTCTTAATCCAGAGAATGTTAAACATAAAAATATTACTCCCGATATAAATACTACTCCTAGTGCTTGTTGCCAAGTAGCTCCATTTCCTAGAACTAATGTAAATGTAAAGAATGCATTTAATCCCATTCCTGGGGCCATAGCTAATGGAGCATTTACCCAAAATGCTGTTATTGCTGTTCCTATAGCTGATGCTAAACATGTTACAGTTATTAAGGCTCCTTTATCCATTCCAGTTAATGATAAAATTGATGGATTAACAAAAATAATATATGCCATAGTTAAAAATGTTGTAACCCCTGCTATTATCTCTTGTCTTACTGTTGTTCCATGTTCTTTTAATTGAAACAATTTTTCCATGTTTTCCTCCTGATTTTATTTTAATTTTTAATATTTGTGTAATAAAAAAGGCCTGCAAAAATACAGGCCAAAGAAACTTAAATAAAAAATTTAAGTTCTGACCCATAGAAAGCTATTTAAGGTAGCTCGTAGAAACTCTCCGCCGTATTAGGAGTATATATGGTTCAAAATATAACTTTACTTTAATCTTAAAGTTTTATTGTTAATTTGTCAAGTTTTATTTATTCTTAAAAATTTAGATTTTAAAAAAATATGTTCTTAAACAATGCATTTTTCTGAAAAATAGTATAAAAAAAATATTAATAATTACTAGTAAAATATTTAATTTCTATGATATAATTTAATCAATAATTTACAAATTTTTTTGAAATTATTTGTACAATTTAATTAAAAAATACTAATTTAACTAACTTGATGTGAAGTGTATTCATATCTAATTTGAAAGGAGATTTGATTATGGGATTATTTGATTTCTTCAAAAAGAAAAAAGAGGATGAGTGGTTCAATATATACTCACCATTAAACGGAAAAGTTATTCCTTTAAGTGAAATACCAGATGAGGCTTTTTCTCAAAAGATGATAGGAGACGGATGTGGAATTGATCCAACTGAAGGTTCTATCTGTTCACCTGTAGCTGCAGAAATTGATATTTTTGCTACTAATCATGCTGTTAGTTTCGAAGTTTCTAACGGACTTGAGTTAATTGTTCACTTTGGAATTGATACAGTTAAGCTAAACGGAGAAGGATTTACTAGAATTGGTGAACCTGGATCAACTGTTGAAGTTAAAGACGAACTTATTAAGTACGATTTAGCTTACATTACAGCTAATGCTAAATCAGTAAAAACTCCTGTTATTATTGCTAACATGGACGAAGTTGAGGCTCTTGAAGTTGTTGCTTCTGGTAATGTTAAAGTTGGAGACCTTTTAATGAGAGTTAAAATCAAAAAGTAGTTTTAAAAAGGTACCTCTTTTTCTTTAAAAGATGGTACCTTTATTAATTTATATATAATTTTTACAACTTTGGAGGAGAAATGAAAATACTAGATTTAAATTTAGTTACTAACGAGGTAGCTAGACTCTGTATTGAAGCTAACTATTTTATTGGAGAAGATGTTTTAAATAAAATTAAAGAGTGTCAATCTTTTGAAACAAGCCAATTAGGAAAAGTTATTCTTGGTCAAATTATTGAAAACGATGAGATTGCTGCAAAAAATAGTGTTCCAATGTGTCAAGATACTGGTCTTGCTGTTATTTTCTTAGAAATTGGAACTGATGTTAAAATTAACGGTGACATTTATAAAGCTGTTAATGATGGCGTAGCTAAAGGGTACAGCGAAGGTTATTTAAGAAACTCTGTGATTAAACATCCTTTAAATAGAGTCAATACTGGAAATAATACTCCTGCTGTTATCCATATAAAACTTATTCCAAATTCTGATAAAGTAAAAATTATTGTAGCTCCTAAAGGTGGAGGCTCTGAAAACATGAGTGCTTTAAAAATGTTTAAACCTGCTGATGGTGTAGAAGGTATTAAGGATTTTGTTGTTAACACTGTTCTAAATGCTGGTGGTAATCCTTGTCCACCTATCATTGTTGGAGTTGGAATCGGTGGCAATTTTGAAAGATGTGCTGAATTAGCTAAAGAAGCTCTTTTAAGAGATATAGAAGATTCTAGTTCTGATTCAATTTCTAAAGAGTTAGAGAGTGAACTTTTAAAACTTATTAACAATACAAATGTTGGCCCTCAAGGATTGGGTGGTAAAACTACTGCTTTAGCTGTCAAAGTAAATGTAGAAGCTTGTCATTTTGCATCTTTACCTGTTGCAATCAATATTAATTGTCATGCTGCTAGACATAAGGAGGTTACATTATGATTCATTTAACAACTCCTTTGAAAGACTCTGAAATTGAAAAATTAAAATCAGGTGATGCTGTTTCTATAACTGGATTTATATATACAGCTAGAGATGCTGCACATGCTCGTCTTATAAAATTATTAGAAAATGGTGAAGAGTTACCTTTCGATTTAAATGGTCAAATAATCTACTACGCTGGTCCCTCTCCTGCTAAACCAGGACAACCTATTGGAAGTTGTGGTCCTACAACTAGTTATAGAATGGATTCTTATTCACCTACTATTTTAGAAAATGGATTAAAAGGTATGATTGGTAAGGGAGCTAGAAATAAAGAAGTTAGAGATTCTATTGTTAAAAACAAAGCAATTTATTTTGCCGCTGTTGGTGGAGCTGCAGCTTTGATTGCTCAATCTGTTAAAAGTAGTGAAATTATAGCCTATGAAGATTTAGGTGCTGAAGCTATCAGAAAACTTGAAGTTGTTAACTTTCCTGCTATTGTTATTAATGATTGTCATGGAAACGATTTATATGAAATTACTAGAAGTAATTCAAACTAAAAATAAATGTTGGAGGAATATTTTATGTCTACTGTTTTTGAAAAATCTTTAGAGTTACATGAATCTCATTTAGGAAAAATTGAGGTTATCTCAAAAGTTAGTGTTACAAATAGAGAGGAGTTAAGTCTTGCTTATTCTCCTGGAGTTGCTGCTCCATGTCTTGCAATTAAAGATAATGTTGATAACGTTTATAAATATACTTCTAAAGGAAATATGGTTGCTGTTATTACTGATGGTTCTGCTGTTTTAGGTTTAGGAAATATTGGTCCTGAAGCTGCTCTTCCTGTTATGGAAGGGAAAGCTATTCTTTTTAAGCAGTTTGCCAATGTTGATGCTTTTCCTATCTGCTTAGATACACAAGATACTGAGGAGATAATTAAAACTATTAAATTAATTGCACCTGGATTTGGAGGAATTAATTTAGAGGATATATCTGCTCCTAGATGTGTTGAAATTGAAACTAGATTAAAAGAAGAGTTAAACATACCTGTTTTTCATGATGACCAACACGGTACTGCGATAGTTGTTGTTGCTGCTCTTATAAATTCATTTAAACTTCTTAATAAAACTTTTGAAACTGCTAAATTTGTTGTTAGTGGAGCTGGAGCTGCTGGAAGTTCTATTATAAAACTTCTTGTTAAAATGGGAGCTAAAGATATTTTGGTTAACGATATTGATGGTATTATCAATAGAGATGAAAAAGAAAACTACAATTTTTTAAAAGCTGAAATAGCTGAAATTACTAACCCTAATAATATTAAAGGTGACCTTTCTGT
>JBOFYP010000067.1:0-2223 GCA_051654725.1 Cetobacterium sp. | reverse complement strand
GCTCTTCTGAATTTGGGGAAGATGCAGCAAAAGCTACAAAAGAGGCATTAAAAGCTAAAAACGATACAAAGATGAAAAACTTCTTAAAAAGATTAGGTGCGACATTTATTCCATTGATTCCACTATTTGTTTCTTGTGGTCTTGTACTAGCAATAAATAATATAGCTGGTGTATATTTTGGAGATGCTTATAAATTAACTACAGCTGCAAAGATTATCTCACTTATAGGAAGTTCTGTATTCACTATACTTTCTGTACTTGTTGGTGTGAATGCTTCGAAAGAGTTTGGTTCTGCAATGCCTATGATGGGTGGAGTACTTGGTGGAATTTTAACTTCACCAGCTTTAGCAGGAATTACACTATTTGGAACTAAACTTACACCTGGTAGAGGTGGAATTATCTCAGTTATACTTGTTGTTTTACTAGCTTGTTTCATTGAGAAAAATCTTAAAAAAGTTGTGCCAGATGTTTTAGACCTATTTGTAACACCATTAGTTACATTGACAGTTTCTATAATGATGGCTCTGATAGTTCTTCAGCCAATTGGTGGATTTATTTCAGATTCAATCGGTACAATTGTAGCTCAAACGTTGTCTTCTCAAAACTTGATTGTATCAGTTATCTCTGGAACAATTTCAGGAGCTTTATTCCTACCTTTAGTTATGACAGGGATGCACCAAGCTTTAACACCAATTCATGCTGATTTAATAGCTAATGTTGGATATACTGTTTTACTTCCTGTGCTTGCAACAAGTGGAATGGCTCAAGTTGGAGCAACGGTTGCTGTTTACAGAAAAACTAAAAATACAAAATTAAAAAAGATTGCTAAAAATGGACTTTTTGCAGGACTTTTAGGAATCGGAGAACCTTTAATTTATGGTGTAACACTACCTCTTGGAAAACCTTTTACTGCAGCTTGTTTAGGTGCTGGAGTTGGAGGAGCAGTTATGGCTTTCTTTAAAGTTGGAGCAGTAGCAATGGGAGTTTCTGGATTACCTCTTGCTCTACTAATTGCTGATGGAAAGATGTTTGTATTCTTAATTGGAGTTGCTGTTTCTTATGCTGCTGGTTACTTGTTCACAGAGTTACTAGGATTTGAAGATCCAGCAGAATAATTAATTACATTGTATTTTGGAGGCGTTATGAGTTTAGGATTTTCAGTATATTTTGGTTTGGATAACACGAAAGATGAAAATATACAGCTATTAAAAGATGCACATAGATTAGGTTTCACTAGAATATTTACATCACTACATATACCAGAAGCAAACTATGATATTTTGAAAAAAGAGGTAAAAGAGTTCTTCGAGCTAGCGAAAGATTACAATATGGACATTATAAGTGATATATCTCCAAATACATTTACTTTCCTAGACTTGGAAAACGCTGATTTAGAGGGATTAAAAGATTTGGGAGTTAAAACAATTCGAATAGATTTTGGTTATACTGAAGAAGAGATTTCAGCTATGAGTCAAAATAAGTTTGGAATCAAAATTCAGCTTAATGCTTCTACAATAACAGAGAGTTTCTTCGAAAAGTTAGATAAGTTATCTCCAAACTATAGCAATATAGATGCATTACATAACTTTTATCCTAGAAAAAATACTGGAATATCAGAAGAGTGTATGATAAAAAAGAATAATATGCTAAAATATAGAAAAATAAAAGTATACGCTTTTGTTCAATCGAACTATAGAAAAAGAAGTCCTATGAAAGATGGGCTTCCTACTCTTGAAGCTCATAGAGATTGTGATGTCAGAACTGCTGGAAATCATCTTTTCGCAATTGGAAATGATGGAGTTTTCATAGGAGATTCTCTTCCAAGTCTCGAAGAGTTAACTAGCCTACAATCTTTAGATAAAGATTGTGTTCAACTCAGAATTTCCCAGAAAGTTGAAGAGGTGAATTGTATCAGATTATTAGGTAAAAAGTACTCTTCAAGAACAGACTCAGCTAGAGATGCTATCAGAGCAGCAGAGAGTAGATTGTATTTAGAAAATTGCTCTATCGAGAGTGAAAACACTGTAGATAAAAAATATGGTGATATCACTATAGACAACAAGGGTTACTCTAGATATGCTGGTGAACTACAGATTGTTTTAAGGGATATTGAAAAAGATGAGAGAACAAATGTTGTTGCCTCAGTTCTCGAAGAGGACTTTTACTTACTAAAGTATATAGTGGATGGAAAAAGGTTTTGCTTTAACTAGAGATTAGGAAGTG
>JBOFYP010000066.1:0-1866 GCA_051654725.1 Cetobacterium sp. | reverse complement strand
TCCCTAAGAGTTTCTTGATACTCTCAATATCACCGCCATGTCCCTTGACGTGTTTGATTGTCTTAGCTAACAAACGGTTCTGTTTTTCAACATTACCGTTGAGCTCCTTGACTGCCCCTGTAAGTAAAGCTACGATACCATATAGACGGATCGCTAACAGATCATCTTCAGTACCCACCAGGTGTTCTGATACACCTAATACTTGGTCTGCGATCATGCCGTACTCGTGCATAACACGACGGTCTGTTAATGAGTGGTACTTATCGTACTCTACTGGGATTAACTTAAGTACTCGTTGCAAGCACCGGGTAAGTGGTTTGATCTTGATCTTCAGACGTTTATCCGAACGGATATACACGTCGTTAGAGTTAGTGTTACCGCCAACATACAAGTCACGACCAATCGAAGCACCACCGCCTGTAGACAGATCAGTATCTACACGCATATTACCACGCACAGTAGAACTACCATTAACCGTCTGATTACCTACGGTCTGTTGGTTAGTAACCGTCTGATTACCTACAGTGGATGTACCAGCTACCGACTGATTACGACCGACTGTTGAGTCGTATGCGATGGATTCACTACCAGCTACCGTCAACTGGTTAGCGACCTTCAGATTGGTTGCTTCCAGATATGCTGTTAATAGCTTCTCTGACGCACTGACGATACGTGCATAGATTTCATCAGCAGTCATATCACCGTTCAGGGTAATCCCGTTACAAGTGATATGGTTAGCTGCTAATGCACCTGATACAGTAACGCTTGCAGCATTAATGAAGTTAGCCGCCAGCATATTGTTAACAGTCAGATTATCAAAGACACCTGTTGGTGAAGTGATGCTACCAAGTACTTCAAGTATTTGCTTAACTAACAGGTTCTTATAAACACCATCGGCGTTCTCACTTGGCGCTGCTTCCATAGCTGCCAGGCGACGAATAGCGTTCTTAGCAACGTTATCGATCGTAGTGATACGACGGTTAAAGCGACGCAGCTTACTGTCCATTGTTTCGACAATACCGCTTACGCCACCTTGTTCACCAGCTACCTCATCTACTGTCTGACGCACTAACTCAATTGCGTTAGACAAGTCATGTGCAATCTTATCGATCTGGTCACTGGTGTATGTGCCGATATCTGAAGGCTTGGTGTTGTGAGCATTAGGCTTACTGGCGTGGTCTTCCAACATCAAGTTGATATTGGTAATCAGATCATCCAGCAGATTAGACACCTGCTCTGACTCAGCCGCCTTAGACTTGGCGATAGTGTCTGTCAGTCGATTAAGTGCAGTAAGCACATACTCGAAGCCATACACGTTACCAATGTCTTCAACGTGAGGACCTGCTGTAAAATAATCAGGTTTACCCAGTAGCTCACGGAAGTCACCATTACGATTATCCAGATCCGCTGCAATTAATGCATCCTGAATAGCCTTGGTGTAGTTAGCGTGTGGACCGCCAACATAGTTAGTGTTGACGGAAACAGTAGCTGTCTTGACGTGAGGTTTCAGTACGATGGCACCACAGACTTCCAGGCCCGGTGTACACATCGTAATGTCTTGATCTGCATACAGACACTCATAATCGTCTTCACGCATGAGTGGTTTGTTTGCACTATCGAAGACCTTCAAGTTATTGGTATAGAACATACCACCATATGGGAACACTAAACGATGTGCTGACCCTACTGGCTCATGTACCTCACCAATAACTCGGTTACTTACTAGTTCGCCCGTGTAGTCCAAGGGCATGATATACTTTTTAACGCTCATTGGTTACTCCTGAACGACGAAAGCGATAAATAGTCCGTTCTTAACGATCTTAGGAGCGTTCTCTGGAACCTGCCCAATTTGCAGGGTACGACCAA
>JBOFYP010000065.1:0-6675 GCA_051654725.1 Cetobacterium sp. | reverse complement strand
TTAAATTTTCACTCTCATCAAAGCTAAAATCACTCTCTAAAACTTTAACTTTAGAATTAAATTTTAATAGCTCATCTATAACAGCATTTTTCCGAACTTTTCCAACTAAGATATCTTTTTCATCTACACCAAGATAGAGCACATCTCTATGCCCTGATTGAGCTATATACTGACCTATAACAGCTCCCGCTTCTTTTTCATCATTTATAATAGAGTGTGTTTCATCACAAAGTTGTCCAACAAAAAGAACAGGAATTTTACTTTTTTTCAAGAAATCTCTATGTTCATCTGTCACCTCTGTTGCAATTAAAACAATCCCTTCAACATTCAATCTTAACAGGTTTTCTAAGCTTGATAACTCTAAGAAAATATCATGATTTGTATTGATTATAAGTGGAATATATCCGAGGGCTCTCAAACGATTATCTAATTTCATCAGAATTCCTGATGTTATTCTAGAATCTAAGCACGGAACAATGATTCCTATAAAACGATTGTTTCGAGCTTTTATCCCTCTTGCAAAAACGTTTGGCTCATAGTTATTCTCAGAAATAACTTGCTCTATCTTCTCTTTTAAATTTTTGCTTACATATCCATTATTTAAAAATCTAGAGACAGTACTTTTCCCAACACCAGAAAGTTCTGCAATCTCTTTTATTGTTAATTTTTTGTTCACAGCAATCACCTATCTTTCTTAACTATCAATATTATAGTATTTTTTTGTATTGAAATCAAATTTATTTTTTTATTGTGTTCATAAAGTGTACTTTAAGGCTAAAAAGTAATAGATAAACACTTTTTTCACAAATAAAATCTTGACTTTTTGTAAGAAATAGATTAAATTAAATACTATGTGGGAACGGTTCCACATGGGGTAGTAATAATAAATTTAATATATTTTGGAGGGTAACAAAATGGATTATAAACAAATTGCCGATTTCATTCTTGAAAATATCGGAACTGACAAAAACATATCAACTATCGGACACTGTGCAACAAGATTAAGAGTTGTTGTAAAAGATCCAGAAAATGTAAATTTAGAAAATTTAAAAAAGAATACAGAGATAAAAGGTGCTTTTTTCTCTAATGGACAACTACAAATTATTTTAGGTCAAGGTGCTGTAAATAAAATTTGTAGCTCTATTTTAGGAGAAGCTCATATTGAAGAGTCATCTTTAGATGATATTAAAAAAGACCAGGTTAAAAATCTGAATGCTTTCCAAAGATTTGCAAGAACACTATCAAACATCTTCGTTCCAATAATCCCAGCTATCGTAGCAAGTGGATTACTTATGGGAGTTTTAGGAATGGGAAAAACTTTCGGTTGGTTAACTGGAGATTCATCAATGTTTCAACTTTTAGACATGTTCTCAAATACAGCTTTCGTATTCCTACCTATTATATTAGCTTTCTCAGCTGCAAAAGAGTTTGGAGCTAATCCATACCTAGCCGCTGCTCTTGGAGGAATTCTAATCCATCCAGCCTTACAAAATGCTTGGACAGTTGGAAATGGAATAGCTGGACACTTTACACTATTTGGAATGGAATTTGCTAAAATTGGTTATCAAGGAACAGTTTTACCAATACTAATCGCAGTTTGGATAATGAGTATAATTGAAAAAAATCTTAGAAAAATCGTACCAAATATGCTAGATATTATTTTAACTCCATTCTTAACAATACTTATAACTGGACTAATCAGTATAACTATGATTGGACCTTTAGGAAGAGTTGTTGGAGATGGAATATCTTTCGGATTACAATATATCTACTCTACTTTAGGAATCTTTGCAGGTATAATCTTAGGTGGAAGTTATTCATCAATCGTTATAACTGGAATGCATCACAGCTTCCATGCAATTGAAGCAAACCTTTTAGCTAATCCAAATGTAGGAAAGAACTTCTTACTTCCTCTTTGGTCTATGGCTAACGTTGCTCAAGGTGGAGCTGCTATGGCAGTATTCTTAAAAAGTAAAAATTCAACTATAAAATCAATCGCTTTACCAGCTTCGCTTTCTTGCCTTTTAGGAATAACAGAAGCAGCACTATTTGGTGTAAATTTAAGACTTGGTAGACCATTTATAGGAGCAGTAATTGGTGGAGCTATCGGTGGAGGATATATAAGTTTCACAAAGGTTGCTATGAACGCTGTTGGTGTTACTGCAATCCCAGGAATCTCTATCGTTCAACCAGGCTCTATGATTAACTATATTGTAGCTCTAGTTATCAGTTTCGTAACTGCTGGAATTGCTACTATAGTTCTTGGATTTAAGGATGAGGTGTAGTATGTGGAAGAGTAAGTTTCATATAGTACCACCTTATGGACTTTTAAATGACCCAAACGGTCTAATCTACTGGAATAATGAGTATCACCTTTTCTATCAATGGAATCCAAACTCTTGTGAGCATAAAACAAAGCATTGGGCTCATTTGAAAAGTAAAGATTTAATGGGTTGGGAAAACCTACCTATAGCTCTCGCTCCTACGGATGAGTTTGATAAAAATGGGTGCTACTCTGGAAGTGCACTAGAAAAAGATGGAATACTACATCTTTTCTATACTGGAAACGTTAAAAACGACGGTATTAGAGAGAGTTACCAATGTTTAGCTACTTCAAAAGATGGAATCAACTTCGAAAAGCATGGACCTGTTATTCATGATAAAGATATTCCAGAAGAGTATACTCGTCACTTTAGAGACCCAAAAGTTTTCAAAAAAGATGGCGTTTACAAGATGGTTATCGGTGCTCAAAGAGTTGATTTAACTGGAACTATCGTAGTATTTTCATCAGAGGATTTAATCAGTTGGAACTTTGAAAAAGAGGTTTTAAACGGAGAGTTTGGATTTATGGTTGAGTGCCCTGATTTCATAGAAACTGAAACATCATCAGCCCTACTTTTATCACCTCAAGGTATCGAGCCTTCTGGAGATTTATATAGAAATAGATACCAATCAGGCTATATTCTTAGAGAGTTAGATGAGATTCAGAAAAATAACTTTATAGAGTTAGATAGAGGATTTGAATTCTATGCTCCACAAACTTTTAAAGATGAATTCGATAAAAATGTTATGATTGGATGGATGGGAATGCCTGAAGAGTTGGAGCATCCAACTGTAGAAGAGGAAAACTGGATTCACTCTTTAACTTTACCTAGAACTTTAGAGATTAAAAATGGAAAATTATTCCAACATCCACATCCTAATCTTCAAAAGTTAAGAAAAGAAGCTATTAGATTGGAAAATTTAGAATTCAATGAAAGTTGTGATTTATCAGAGTTTGAAATCTACGGTGAAACTTATGAGTTAGTTATAGATTTAAAAGGGATGAATTCTGATTTTAGCTGTGATTTAAGAAAAGGCGAGTTCGAGAAAACAACATTCTCTTACTGCTCAAAAGAGAAAAAAGCTACTTTAAACAGAGATAACTCTGGTGCTGGCTATAAAGGTACTAGAAGTTGTTCGTTGGAAACTTTAGATAAGATACATATATTTATGGATAAATCATCTGTTGAGATTTTCTTAAATGATGGAGAAGAGGTTTTCACTGCTAATATTTATCCAAATAAAGATAGCTTAGGTATTGAAATTCATGGTGAAATGGTGTTTACTATACCTAAGATAGATTTTTTCAAAATATAACGGAGGATTTTTATGAAATTAGGAGCAATTGAAGCTGGAGGAACAAAATTTGTTTGCGGAATAGCTAATGAAAATGGTGAAGTTTTAGAAAGAGTTAGCTTCCCTACAGAGGAACCAAATGTAACTTTAAAAAAAGTTTTCGAATTCTTTAAAGATAAAGGTGTTGAAGCTATTGGAGTTGGATCATTTGGTCCTATCGACCCAAATCCAGAATCTGAAACTTATGGATATATCACAAAGACACCTAAGAAATACTGGAGTGACTTCAATCTTATTGGAGAGTTACAAAAAGAACTTAAAGTTCCTATGGCTTTCGATACAGATGTTAATGGAGCTGCACTTGGTGAGGCTACTTGGGGAGTTGCAAAAGGGCTTAAAAACTGTCTTTATCTGACTGTTGGAACTGGAATCGGAGGAGGAGTTTTATCTTCTGGTAAATTAATCCACGGAATGTTACATCCTGAGATGGGGCATATCTTCGTTAGAAGACACTCTGAGGATACTTACTCTGGAAAATGTCCATTCCATAACGACTGTTTAGAAGGTTTAGCTGCTGGTCCAGCTATAGAGGAAAGATGGGGAGTAAAAGCTTTCGAGCTTCCTGCTGACCATAAAGCTTGGGAGATTGAGGCTTATTATATTGCACAAGCTCTTGTGAATTATATTTTAACAGTTTCACCTGAGAAGATAATTCTTGGTGGAGGAGTTATGAAACAAACTCAACTGTTCCCACTAATTAGAAAAAATGTAAAAGAGTTATTAAATAACTATGTTCAAACAAAAGAGATTTTAGAAGATATAGACAACTATATCGTAGCTCCAGGTCTTGGAGATAATGCTGGTCTTTTAGGTTCAATAGCTCTTGCAATGAATATATAAGAAAAACCCCTCTGAGATTACAGAGGGGCTTTTTTTATATATTTTCGATAGCCTCTCTTGTTAAGATTAGCTTTTTTTCAATCTCTTCAAAGTTGTTACGAGCAATTCCAATAAAAAGCATATCTATTACAGATAGCTGTGATATTCTAGAGCTCATAGCACCCTCTCTCAAGGTCTTTTCTACAAAAGGGATTTTAAGTGTAATATCTGAAAGCTCTTCTAACTCATTGTTAACAGAGGCTTTTGTTATAGAGATAACAGGGATATTACTATTTTTAGCATTTTTCACACAACTAATAACCTCTTTCGTGCTACCAGAGTATGATATAGCCAATGCCACATCTCCCTCTTCCATCAGTACAGATGAAGTTATCTGTAGGTGTGAATCTGAATGGAGCGTACATTTTTTGTTTATTCTCACTAATTTATAGTAAAAATCAAGTCCCACCAATCCAGAAACTCCAATACAGAATATATAGATATTTTTAGCATTTATTAACGTTTGAATAGCTCTATCTAACTCTTTTTCATCAATCAATTTAGCTGTTTTATCAATTATATTATGCATAGATTCTTGGACACCATATATAATATCTCTTGTTTTTAGATTTTTATCGAGATATTTTAGGTTAGAATTTTCTTCCTCTTTATGAGAGCTCAATTTTAAACTCAATTTTAACTCGTTCAAACTAGAAAAACCTAGCTTTTTTGAAAATCTTACAACAGTGGCAGCAGACGTATTAGTTAGCTCACCAATCTCTTTTGAGGATAGCTTTATGACCATCTCTTTATTTAAGAGAAAATAGTCTGATATAAGTTTTTCACTCTCGGTAAAACTAAAATAATTTTGTTTCAAATACTCTAAAACGTTCATCCTACCACTTCCTAATATCTATTTAAAGCAAAATCTTTTTCCATCAACTATATACTTTAGTAAGTAAAAGTCCTCTTCGAGAACTGAGGCAACAACATTTGTTCTCTCATCCTTTTCAATATCTCTTAAAACAATCTGTAGTTCACCAGCATATCTAGAGTAACCCTTGTTGTCTATAGTGATATCACCATATTTTTTATCCACAGTGTTTTCACTCTCGATAGAGCAATTTTCTAAATACAATCTACTCTCTGCTGCTCTGATAGCATCTCTAGCAGAGTCTGTTCTTGAAGAGTACTTTTTACCTAATAATCTGATACAACTCTCCTCTTCCACTTTCTGAGATATTCTGAGTTGAACACAATCTTTATCTAAAGATTGTAGGCTAGTTAACTCTTGGAGACTTGGAAGAGAATCTCCTATGAAAACTCCATCATTTCCAATTGCAAAAAGATGATTTCCAGCAACTCTTACATCACAATCTCTATGAGCTTCAAGAGTAGGAAGCCCATCTTTCATAGGACTTCTTTTTCTATAGTTCGATTGAACAAAAGCGTATACTTTTATTTTTCTATATTTTAGCATATTATTTTTTTTAATCATACACTCTTCTGATATTCCAGTATTTTTTCTAGGATAAAAGTTATGTAATGCGTCTATATTGCTATAGTTTGGAGATAATCTGTCTAACTTTTCGAAGAAGCTCTCTGTTATTGTAGAAGCGTTAAGCTGAATTTTAATTCCAAACTTATTTTGACTCATAGCTGAAATCTCTTCTTCAGTATAACCAAAATCTATTCGAATCGTTTTAACTCCTAAATCTTTTAATCCCTCTAAATCAGCATTTTCCAAGTCTAGGAAAGTAAATGTATTTGGAGATATATCACTTATAATATCCATATTGTAATCTTTCGCTATCTCGAAAAACTCTTTTACCTCTTTTTTCAAAACTTCATAGTTTGCTTCTGGTATATGTAGTGATGTAAATATTCTAGTGAAACCTAATCTATGTGCATCTTTCAATAGTTGTATATTTTCATCTTTTGTGTTATCCAAACCAAAATATACTGAAAATCCTAAACTCATAATTCCTCCAAAATACCATTTAATTAATTATTCTGCTGGATCTTCAAATCCTAGTAACTCTGTGAACAAGTAACCAGCAACATAAGAAGCAACTACTCCAATTAAGAATACAAACATCTTTCCATCAGCAATTAGTAGTGCAAGAGGTAATCCAGAAACTCCCATTGCTACTGCTCCAACTTTAAAGAAAGCCATAA
>JBOFYP010000064.1:0-4942 GCA_051654725.1 Cetobacterium sp. | reverse complement strand
AACGACTACGACAGAGTTACTCTATCAGTTGGATATAGCTTCAATATCTGGTAAAAAGCAATTTAATAGATAATAGAAAAAGGAGATAACTGAGTTATCTCCTTTTAGTTTACTTATTTATAAGCAACAACTTTAGAATCATCTAACAATCTAAATGTAAATGTTTCTGTTACAAAAAGCTCAACCTCTTTATTTGTATGCCCTTGGTATCCTAAAGAGAAATCTTCTCCTAAAACCAATTCCATATTTTCATCATCATAAGGTACTAATAAACCTCCAGTTATAGCATTTGATACAATTATAGGCATTCCTAAAATTTTCTCTAATCTTTTTGCTAATGGATTATTTAAATTTACCATATTTAAATATATAAACTTTTCAAGTCCTACAACTAAAGCATATGGACCTTTAGCGAATCCTGTGTTTCTTAATTTAGAAACTCCATACATTAAATTTTTAATAGTTTCCTCTTCTGTTTTTCCAAAATCAATTAATTTACTTTCATCTTTTAATAGCCCTTTTATTTGAGCATCTTCTAGACCAAAGTATACAGCATCCTCTTCAAATTTAGCTGCTTTTTTCAAAGCCTCATCTAAATTAGTGTAATCTATATCTTTTGCTCCTCTATCGAAATTATCTAACTCCCATCTATTTAAAGTGAATGTTATTCTATTTTCAACAAAAGGTTGAACTTTATATACTCCATATGCTAACTCATCTTTTTTATGAAGTGCTAATCTTCCTGTATTTATTCCTCCAGCTTCTGTTCCAACTGGTCCTTCTACTTTAACAAATCTTCTTGCAGAAAGCTGAGTTGTTAATACCTCTTTTGCTCTCTCCTCTATATTTTTCCATACATTTTCACTTATTGGTGCTAACTCTTTTTTTAAGAAATCCATAATTTTTACCCCCTATCTATTTTTTTAATGATCCAATATTTAATGAACTACATTTTTTAGATGAAGTTGATGTTTTTTCTGCAACTGCTCCATCTCTACCCATAACTTGAGCTTCAATTCCAACTATTTTTCCTTGTCTGAAGATATAATCTTCTAACTCTTTTCCAAATTCAAAATCATTTCTTCTCATCCATTCAATAACCATAACAGCATGTTCCATCTCTTCATTTCTATTATGTATTAAAATTTCTTTTAATTCTGCATTTTCTGCCATTTCAGCTCTTTGATTGTAATCATCTACAGCTTGTAATTCCTCTTTTAAACTCTGGATTGCAAAGTCTAAATCCGATGCTTTTTTACTTACTCCACCTAACATAAAACACCTCCACCGATTTTTACTACCTATACTACTTTATATGTTTTTTTTTGTTATTTCCTTCTTTTAGTTTTAATATTATTTTCTTCAACCACTTCAATTTGTGTTTAAAATAGAGAAAAATTGGCATATAGATAATTAAAACTTTTTTTGATAGTATATCATTATAGTATTTGACTATTATTTTTTATTTTGATTTCTTAGTGAAGAGGGGGTAGAACTTATGATTGAAAAGAAAGATATTTTTTTAGCACAAAGTGGTGATGAAGAATCTATTGAAAAGATTATCAGAGAGTACCAAGGGGCAATTTACAAAAATAATCGTTCATTTTTCTTGAAAGGTGGAGATAGTGATGACCTTATGCAAGAAGGCTTCATTGGACTCATAAAAGCAATTAAATCTTACGATGATAATAGAAATGCATGCTTTAGTACATTTGCTAATCTTTGCATTAGAAGACAGATGATTACTGCTGTTAAAAATCATAACTCTGACAAATATAAAAATCTAAACCAAGCAATGCAAGGTGAAGGATACTCTACTCACGAAGAAAGTGTTCACTACTCTTTCCCATCATTAGGTTTTTATTCTCCAGAAGATATTTTTTTAGGAAAAGAACTTGTCAATCTATTGACATCATTCTTAGAAGAAAATTTAAGCTCTTTAGAGAGAAAAGTTTTCTCATATCTTTGCAAAGAGTATAGCTATATTGAAATAGCTACATTTTTAGATGAATCTCCTAAAAAAATCGATAATACTATTCAAAGAGTTAAAAAGAAAATTTTAGGTTATTTAAATACCTACACAAAATAGAAAAAAGGAGAGTCCAAAATATCTTTGGCACTCTCCTTTTCTTAAATTAGTATTTTTTCATTAATTCTTTTACTGTCTCTACAACATCATCTTTAGATACTTCTAAAGTTTCATTTGTTCTTCTTATTTTAAGCTCTACAATTCCTTCAGCAGCTTTTTTTCCAGCTACAACTTTGAATGGGTATCCTATTAAATCTCCATCTTTGAATTTAAATCCAATTCTTTCATCTCTATCATCTAAAGCTACATCTATATTCTCTTTTTGGAAAGCAGAGTATATCTCTTCAGCTAAAGAAACTTGATCCTCAGCTTTCATATTTGCAGGAATTACATCTACTACAAACGGAGCTATTGATGATGGCCAGATTATTCCATTTTCATCATTGTTTTGTTCAATTGATGATGCCATAGTTCTTGAAACTCCAATACCATAACATCCCATCTCCATAACTTTACTCTTTCCGTTTACATCTAAGAAAGTAGCATTTAAGGCTTTTGAGTACTTATCTCCTAATTTGAAGATATGTCCACTTTCGATTCCTCTAGCACTTTGAAGTTTTCCGTCACACTTAGGACATCCCTCTCCAACAGTAACAGTTCTTACATCTGCAACAACTGATGCTTCATAATCTCTTCCATAATTTACATTTACAAAATGAGTATCAATTTTATTTCCACCAGCTGTATGATTAGAAATTCCTACAATACTTTCGTCTGCAATTACTTTTATTTTATCTTTATCGATTCCTACTGGACCAATAAATCCTTTAATTAATCCTAATGATTCTAACTCAGCATCATTTAATAGAGCTACATCTATTGTATCTATTATGTTTTTTAATTTAACTTCATTAACTTCGAAGTCTCCTCTTATAAGAACCATGTAAACCTCATCTGTTACAACATCCTTATACATCATAGCTTTTACTGTTTGAGCTGTTGGAACATTTAAGAACTCTACAACATCAGATATTTTAGATACATTTGGAGTATCTTTTAATTCTAACTCTAAAGCTTCAGCTTTATCTAAGCTCTTTATGATACTTTTTGCTGTTTCTACATTTGCAGCATAATCACAAGATGGGCAGTAGATGATTTCATCTTCTCCAGAATCAGCTAATACATGGAACTCTTGAGAACCGCTTCCACCTATTGCTCCAGAGTCAGCTTCAACCGCTCTAAACTTTAATCCACATCTTTCGAAAACTTTAGTGTATGCAGCTTTCATATTTTCAAACTCATCATCTAAAGATTCTTTTGATGCATGGAATGAGTAAGCATCCTTCATCAGGAACTCTCTTCCTCTCATAAGTCCAAATCTAGGTCTTCTTTCATCTCTGAATTTAGTTTGAATTTGGTATAAGTTTAATGGTAATGATTTGTATGATGAAATATCATTTCTGATAATATCAGTGATTACCTCTTCGTGTGTTGGTCCAAGTGCAAACTCTCTAGAGTGTCTGTCTTGAATTCTCATCATTTCAGCACCCATTGCATCCCATCTTCCACTCTCTTTCCAAAGCTCTGCTGGTTGTAAAACTGGCATGAATATCTCTTGAGAACCTGCTCTATTCATCTCTTCTCTTACAATTCCTTCTACTTTCTTTAAAGCTTTTAATCCTAAAGGAAGATATGTATAAACACCACTTGCTAATCTCTTGATCATTCCTGATCTTAGTAATAGCTTATGACTGATTACTTCTGCCTCTTTAGGAGTTTCCTTTAGAGTTTTTACATAATATCTACTTAATCTCATTTTTGCCTCCGTTTATTAATCGATTTTATCTCATATTTTATCATAACTTCTTTTATGAGGTCAAACTTTTGTTGAATTTTTCTTCAATATCTATTTTTAAAATATTATTATTTATTTTACCAGAATTATCTTTTAAATATTCTGTACAAATATCTTTAACTAATTTTATTGTTTTTATATCATGAACTATATCTACAAATTTTAAATCACTCAATCCACTCTGTTTTACTCCGAATATTTCTCCTGATTTTCTGAGTCTTAAATCCTCTTCAGCTATTTTAAATCCATCCTCAGTACTTTCTAAAACTTTGAGCCTAGCTGATGATGTATCATTTTCTGTTGATGATAATAAGAAGCAATAAGATTGATGCTCTCCTCTTCCAACTCTACCTCGAAGTTGATGTAAAGTTGCTAATCCAAACCTTTCAGAATTACTAATTACCATAACCGTAGAGTTTGGAACGTTAACTCCAACCTCTATTACTAAAGTAGAAACTAATATATCTAGCTCTCTATTTTTAAACTTATGCATAACTTCATCTTTTTCTCGATTTTTCATTCGTCCATGTAAAACACCAACTCTATAATTAGGTAAATGTTTCATAACTTCTGAATATAGCTCTTCTGTTGATTTAGCTGATAATTTTTCACTCTCATCAATTAAAGAAGCTACAAAATAAGCTTGTCTTCCCTCTTCGAGTTTCTTATTTATAAAACGATACATTTTATATTCATCCTCTACTTCATTAATCCACTTTGTTTTAATAGCCTTTCTTCCTGGAGGTAACTCATCTATAACAGCTACATCCAAATCTCCATAGATACTAAGAGCTAATGACCTCGGAATTGGAGTAGCACTCATTACAATTAGATTTGCCAAGACACCTTTATCTCTTAAAATTTTTCTCTGTAAAACACCAAACCTATGTTGCTCATCTATCACTATCAACCCTAATCTGTGAAATTGGACACTCTCTTCTATGATTGCATGTGTTCCAATCACAATATCTATCTCTCCAGATTTTAATTTTTCGAGCATCTCCTCTCTTTTTTTACCTTTTACACTTCCAGTTAAAAGTTCCACTCTTATACCTAAA
>JBOFYP010000063.1:0-1335 GCA_051654725.1 Cetobacterium sp. | reverse complement strand
ACAGGGAATTTTAATGTTGTAGTTTTATCAGCCGACATGACTGAGTTAACACTAACAACCTTCACACTAAAATCATCAACCTTAATTTTTTTCTCATCAAACATCGACTGCCAAACACCAGAGTTGCAACCATTAGTTTTTTCCGGCGAATACTTTATTTTATTATTTTCGAACTTATAACCGACAAAATCATTATTATCTACAATTTCTAGCTTGCATGATTTATTGTCAGTCGTTCTCTCACCTATACATCCATTCTTATCTGTATCGTAAAAGAACACAATGCACTGCCCATTAGTCGCAAGCTTAATAGGAGACTGATAAATCGCATCATTAACTGTTAGTTGAGTTCGATACTGAGTGACATGGCGATTCTCACGCTCATAATTATAATTAACAAACCCTGCTCGCTTGATCTCTTTCGTCATCTGCGCAGCCACATTATTAAGTTGCGCATCCAAATTCCTCACATCATTGATCTTATTTATTGAAACCACAGATTTAGTATAGGAGTCACTAATCAATAATATCAACAAACTCCCCAGAGCCATTGCAATCATTAACTCAACGAGAGAAAAACCTCTATCTGGTTTTGTTTTTACTTGCATCACTGCATCGCTCATATCCAAATTTCCCATCTACAGCGCACACAGTCACTCGACCATAATTAGAAAACATCAGTTTCGTGCTACCATATTTATTTGCAATGGTAATATTACCTGCCTTAATGGTGCTTCTAACCCCAGAGTAGATAAAGTATTTCCCGCCATCGAGTCCATTAAATGTCACTGGAACGGTGATATCATTTAACAATGCAGTAGTTCCATTTATCATGCACTGGCTTTTATTGGATATACAATTACAACTCGTAGAGCTAGATGCATCACTAGCACCAATACACCATGAATCTGCAGAGCCAGATAAGTAATAAGTAATTTGCTTATTGCTCCTTTTAGCCTTTTGCATGGTTTGCTCAACGAAATCGAATATTGCTGAAGTGTTATTTATTAATTTTTGAGAATTACGCACATTGTCATACGAAGGCACCGCAACCGCTAAAAGTACCGAAACCACTACCAACGTCACTAATAACTCAATCAAAGTCATCCCTTTTTGCATGACTCGCTCCTCTTTATTCGCTACTATTATCGCCTCTAGCTTAAATAAAACGAGCCACCCCCTATTTTAATTAGAGGCAGATTCCAATTATCAGGGAAAGAAAATGAAACGAGGATTTACGCTTATTGAGCTTATGATTACTGTTGCAGTTATTGCGATAATTGCAGCAATAGCTATACCGTCTTATCAGAGCCATGTCGCAAAATCACGTCGAAC
>JBOFYP010000062.1:0-35081 GCA_051654725.1 Cetobacterium sp. | reverse complement strand
ATTCAAGAATGGTCTGCTAAATATAAAGTTGAATTAATGCAGATGTGGGAAACTAAGGATTTTATAAAATTACCAGAGTTAAAGTAGGTGAATAAAATGAAATATCCTAAAATAAAAAAAATAAAAGTATTAGATAATTATTTTTTAGAAGTATTATTTGATAATGGAATAATAAAAAAATATAATTTTTCTTCTAATTTTAAATATGAAATTTTTCTTCCGTTAAAAGATTACGCTCTTTTTAAAGAAGTACAAGTAGATGCTGGCGGATATGGAATATCTTGGAATGATGATTTGGATTTAAGTGAATACGAACTTTGGATTAATGGTACAGAAAGAGAAAAATTATAAAAACACCAAAGATTAGATTCTTTTTAACTATAAAAGTCAAATATAAATTTTATCAACTATCTCAAATAAGTAACCCCCTCTTTAGGATTTGTTAAAGAGGGGGTTACTTATTTTTTATAGATAATTTTTCTACTATAAAACTCTAAAATATTCCAACCTTTTAAAGCTACAGCTACACCTATGCTTAATGATACTAAAACTATTAGCACCATTATTATATTTCTTTTCAATTCTACCCGCTCATTTTTCTGAACTGGTTCAGACTTTCTAGTAGTACTCTTTGATTCATTTTCGAATCTTTCGAAAAGCTCATTTATCCAATAATTTTTATTTTAAATTTTTATACGAATTTTATATCAAAAGTGTCTTCTATTTTAACAAAATATCTTTTTTTTGTAACTTTTATCAGAAATGTATTGAAAAAATATATAAAAAATGCTATAATCACTCTTGGAATTTAACTTAATAACTATGTTTAGTTTTTAATTATTTTACTATAAAAATTTACAAGGAGAAATAAATGAACAAATTTTTACTAACAATCACTATTTTATCTTCATTTACTTTTTTTAGTGGTTGTTCTTCAATAATTAACGGCTCAAAGCAGAGAGTTACTGCTCAAACCAGCATTGAGAACCTTCAATCTATGAAACTTTATAAAAACGGTTTTGTTATTGCTGAAGGAAAGGAAAATATAGCACATTATACACTTGACAGAAAATCAGATTATATGATTGAAGTTATTGATAGTAATGGAAAAAAACAGCTATTACTTCTAGATAAAGAGATTACAGGTGCAGCTTTTCTAAATCTTTTAAATATACTTGGTTGGGGTATAGATTTCATCTCTGGCTCTGTATATAAACAAAACGGACAAAGTCCATATATAATAGTTAAGTAGTATAACTACTTAAGAAGAGAGTGATAAACATGAAAAAATACTGGAAAATAATATTATTTACAATTATTTTGGCTTTTAATACTGGATGTTCTGCAATAATGGCAGCCTCAGGTGAAGATGAAGTTGAGTTACATTTTTTAAAAAAAGGGGATTCTAAAAATATTACTATAGCAAAAATTGGAAAAAATCCTATCATAACAAAACAAATGGAAGATGATATCGAAATTCAAATTTTCAAATTAAGAACTAATGATGAACCTTGTTATCCAAGAGCTGCAGCATATGTTCTTTTAGATTCACTAACACTTTGTTTAGCTGAAGTTTTTACAACTCCTATTGAACTAGTAAAAGGAAGTACTTATTATCTTAAAGTTAATTATAAAAACGACAAGTTTGTGAACTATGAACTTTCAGATAAAAAATTTAAAGATTTTATTTAATATTTAAAGCTGATTACTGTAAAATACAGAAATCAGCTTTTTTAAGTTAAATTACTTAAATATCTCTCTAAAACACTTTGTAGCTCCTTTATTATCAATATCTAAAATATAGATGTAGCCATTATCTTTTTCAATTGCTATTTTCATATAATTTGATTTTGAAACTTCTAATAATAACTGTTCAACTTTATAATCTCCTGTTGTTGGTGCCCATACTTGATGCTTTCCTTCTCTAAACACATATTTTCCCAAAACATCATAAACAATAGATCCATCCATTTTAAAAGACATTTCAACAAATCCATCAGAATTAGTCTTAGGTATTCCATCTATAACTACCGTCATTGCTCCTTTAAATACATAGATATATCCATCATTCTTATAACTCTCAGCATAGCACATCTTGTCAATAACATCATTAAATTTGTCTACTTCTGAACCCATTTTCCATTCTGCTTTAAGAGAAAATGAAAACGCTAACATCATCATTAAAATTACTTTTTTCAACTTCACCAACTCCTTTTCTTTATTTTTTTATCAGTTACTAACATTTCTAAATTCTATACTCGATAACCTTATTAAACATAGGCTCTCTATTAATTCTAAAATTCTGGTCAACAACGAACTGTCTATATTCAACAGCCAAGCTAGCAATCTCATCTAGCTCATTATCAGTTATCTCGCCATCAGGGTAAACTAGTTTAATCATACCACTAATAATCTTATTTATACTAGAGCTATCTCTCTCAGTTATATGTTCAAACTGAACTCTATTCAAAATATACTGATAGTTAGTTCTTCTCAGCTTATGTAATATCTCACTAAAATAATCAGCTGCAAAACCAAAGTTTTTAGTATAAGCTAAATTAGGATTACCAATACTCTTAATCTCCCATCCTGGAACAACTCCAGCTAATCTATCTAAAAATGGAGATGTTGTATTTGTCTCATGAAGTGCATTCTCCAACAATCTCGTTTTATCAAATCCACCAGAAGGTAGATTTCCAACCATCATTATTCCACATTCACTAGTTTTCTCAACAGTACCACGATCAAACTTTCCAGATGCTAAATACTGATACAGTTTCGAACTAATATCCTCTGAAAGACCACTCTTTTTAATCTTATCAATCTCATCAAAAAGTAATACATCATACTGAACAAGCAACCCCTCTTGGTTTGTAGTCAAATTATGGAATAACTGTGGTCCAGTTACTTTACTTCCAGAGATTACTCTTGAGTACGAACTTATATTTTCATAAGCATAAGTCTTACCTGTTCCAGGACTTCCAAACTCCATCATGAAGACATTGTTTTCAACCATTGGAACCAATCTTGACAATAGAATCAACTTCTCTCTCCTATTATAGTTCTCAAAATTTAGTCCAACAGTACTAATCATAATATTCAACCAATCATCAGAACTGAACTCTGCTCTAGCTTCTTTCAACTCATCAACATCTATATCAGAAAGTTGAAAAGGTTTAAAATTAACTAATCTTATCTCAATACCATCATAGTTAATCTCTCCCATTCCCCATAATCCATCTATCATAAGCCTATTATGCTCTGCTAAAACACTATCATCAGCAATAGCATCAGTTATTCCTAAACTTGGAATATCAAGCTGAGTAGGATTTTTTTTACCTTTTCCTAAATTGATTTTAACTTTAAATTTATCTATCAACTTTAAAGTTCCATCAACTCTCAATTTATTTTTAAACTTATCTTTCTCTCTACTATCTATTCTATGCTCTGCAATATATCTATTAGTCTCTTTTAGTCCATCCTCTGTTATCTCATCTTCACAAAAATATCCTAAAAGATACTCTGATACATATCTTGGTAATCCTTGAATCTCATTTTTGATAGCTTTGGGTTTATCTACAACAGCACTTCCAAAGTTTTCTTTTAGAAGTTCTTCCCACAACTCCATAATTACTTCCTCCTATTTAAAGTAGACTTCTACTACTTTTAACTTTTTTATTGATTGCAGCTCTTTTACTTTTTAAAATCTCCACAACTATTGACTGCTCAAAACAGTAAGTTTTACCATCTACTAAAACCTCTACCTCTAAAATATCTCTATGCTCGCCCTCTTTATTCTCGTGTAAATTTAAAGGCATTAAAATTTTTCTATTGGCATTAATATCAAAATACTCTATCTCTGTACCACCATATTTTAACTTTAATTTTAATTTTTGAATACTGTTTTTATTTTCGAGTAAAATATCCAATTCAGCCTTTGAACCATTTCTAATCTCTTTTGAATTAACTACTAATTGAATCTCAGTATACTCTTTCTTCTCTGTCTTAAATACTCCATAAGGAATAAATACCTCTTCAAAACTTATTCCACCATGATTATATTCACCAGTTTTCTTTGGATACTTACCATATTTATATATACAATAGAAATAGTTCTCTTTACCCTTTTCAGCTATCGGTAAATAGTATCTATTCATCTCTTCTCTATCTATAATATAAAAATTGTCATCTTTCCCTAAATAATCTTTCATCTCATTATATAGGTTATCTCTATAATCTGTTGAATATATCTTTATATATCTTCCATGATTCTCTGTTAGTAATTCATTATCATTTAGAATACTTTTATATTTACTAAAACTTTCGAATCCATCATCATAAAGCTTCATAGCACCATGATCTGTCATTACAACAATATTAAATTTTTCAACATCTATACTACTAAATAGTTTGTTTAGTTTCAACTCAATACTATTTTGTAAATACTCGTCTGTTAAATCTTTTATACTATGGAAGAAATTATCTAGGTCTATTATCTCATATAGATAATCCGAACTTTTATCTAAATCTTGGAACTCATCTATTGATGATAATTTTTTTATATCTGTTTTAAATGTATCTTGTGACTCAATTTGATTATACTTTTTCCCAGTATATAACATTTTCTTGCAATAACTTGTAACTGTAGGTATACCACTTAGAACTATTTTATCATAATGTAATGCATAGCCTTTTGTTTCTATATACTGCTTCAAAATAGTCCAAGTATCATATCTTAAACAATCTATGAATATATATATAGTAGTTTTTTCAGAGTTTAAAGCGTTATAGCTATTCTGAATTGCGTAATCTAACCCTCTCTGCTCTGATGAACTATAAAGATTGTTATAATTTTTCAAATAGAACTCTTCAAACTTTTTATTCTCTGAACTCCAGATATTTTTGATACTCTGCTTCAACGAAGATAAGTTGACATGATATTTTTTCTCTAGCTTTTCAACAGAGCTATTTAAATTTTTACTCTCTGAAATACTATTATATCTGTTATAGATTGTTGTGAAATACTCTATAAAATCTTCAATTGTTATTTTCTCTTTTACTTTAGATTTATCAAGAGTAATTAAATTCCCTATGAGCTCTACTATATCATAATATGATTCTTTGAAAACAGTTTCAGCTTTACTAAAGTTTTGTAAAAGCTCATCATAATTTTGAAGTTGATTTAACCTCTCTATATTCATTTTTAGAAAATACTCTTTTTCAAAAGCTAACTCTCCATTTATCTGTTCTAAATATTTTGTATTTGGAAACTCTGTGAAAAGTTGCATCTTTTTACTATTCTTCTCTAAATCATGATTACATTTTTCAGTATACTCTGAAAGGTTTGATTTTTCACTCTGGAAACTACTCTTTAGAGCATCATCATTCTTTCCAATTTTATACATCTCATCAGAATATCCACTATCCATAAGTATATTGAAATTACACTCTTTATACTTTGAAAAAATAATAATTTTTAAAAGTGAGTATATAATATCTTTTATTTTTAAATCACGATTTTTAAAAAGAAAACTATAATCTTTTAAATACTCTCTCTCCAAAGCCTGCATAATTTTTTTACTATTTTGAGTACTATTTAAACCATTCAATAATGCTCCAAAAATATTCTGAGTAGAGCCTAAATCAATTTTAGGCTCCACTATCTCTGTTATCTCTTCACTCTTAATACCCTCATAGTTTTGAAAATCCAAGAAAAAGTTAAAATATTTTTTATTTTTAATAACTATTTCAAAATCTTTATTCAATTTGTAATTGATGAAAAACTGCTTTCTAGCTTCAAAATAGCTCTCTAAATTTTTTACTATAACATGCTCAGTATTAGAGATATACTCTTTTGATATATCTTTTAGAATTTTTATCATCTTTCCACCTACTATATCTTAGTATTCAATATTTTTTTATCTTTATATCTTTTCAAGATACTAGAAAGTCTACTCTCTAAATCATCAAGCTTCAGATACTTTTGCCCTGTTCCCTGTAGTTCAAGTAATAACTCTGCTGTTATCTCTTCAAAATCAATACTTTTTTCCACTTCAATCTTATTGATTATTAAGTTGTTTATAACATCCTCTATATGATGAATACACCCTTTTACAGTTTCTAATTCATTTCCATCTTCCTCTTCATTAGATACTCTATTTAGTGCAAAATTCATATTCTTATAGTTGTCATCATTGCTCAACTCATTTTTCAAGTTATCATCTTTTAGAGCATCTATATAATTCTCAAATATTCCAGTAACTCTTTTTCTATAACTTTCAAAAGTGGATTCTAACTCTTCCACTCTGTTTTCTAATTTTTTAAGATCACCTTTATCACAAACTTTACAAATTGATACTGTATTATCTTTTATCTCAACATCACAAGAATAGTAATCTGAAATTTTTTGAAAAATATCCTCTATTGTAGCTATATGTTTAAAGTTTAATCCCTTTAGAGTTTTTATAATTTCTAACTTAGTATTCAACTCTTTTAAAAACTCGTCTTTCATAATCCTAAATCTTTCATGATATTTGTTATGTCTATTTTTATACTCGTTATTATAACTGTTTAATAAAATTAAAGTTTTTTGCTCTAACTCTTCAATTAAACTAACATTGAAAAATTCTGATTGATATTTTTGTATTCCATTCTCTAAATCTTTTATCTCATCTTTAAAGTCTTTATACCCTAATAAATCAAATATTTTTTGGTCTAATAGAGGTATCAATGCACTACAGTTTTCATAACTTGAAATTATCTTAGGTGTCAATTGCTTTACATTGTTTAAAATCTCTCTAAATTTAACCATACAATCTTCGAAAGATTCCTCTTTACTAAATACTCTCGGTAAATCTACTACCTTTGTGAAGAAATCTTCTGGTTTAAATGTATTTGAAATATCTTTTAATCTATCTACCAGCTTTTTTAACTCTTTTGTTTTTATACCTTTTGTTTTTAAACGCCCTTCTCTCTCGTCTAATGTTTCAAAGATACTTCTTATCTCACCAGTTAAAATTCTAGCTGGGTCAAAGTCATTATTACTATCAGCCTTAAAATCTCTTGCTTTACTGTTTTTAACAATTCTTAAACTATTTAAAGCATCCCAAACAGATTCAACTTCTAAAGGTATAAAGAACTCCTCGTTCATCTCTATCTTATATTGGTCAGGATTTTTAGATAACGCCTCTAAAGTTTTCGCATCCAAACTTATATGTTTTTCTTTGTCATTTAGTACTGTTATCTTTCCAGTTTTATTCGCTACAAATATATATGTATCAACCAGTTTATCTGATAATCCATATGGTGCTGATAGTAGTTTTGTATATTTCGCCTCTAAAGAGTCCTTACCTAAAATTATAGACATTATCTCTTTAGAATTTTCTGAGGCACTCTCTCCAGGCATCTTCAGTTGGAATCTAACTCCTGCAACAGTGTCAGTAAACTTAATTAAATCAAGAGGTTTTAATAACATTCTTAACTGTTTTGCTCCTGCTGAAGTATCATTTTTTGCCAACTCTCCAATACCTCTATCTAAACATAACTTTACAATATCATTTACCCCAGCTCTTGTATTGAAGTTCTCTACCTTTATCTCTCTTGGGAACTTTGTAAAGTAGTTAAATAATAACTCCTCATAGAATCTTCTCTCATCTCTGATAGTTTTATCTACTTTTCCCCCTCCAAAGACAAATGTAAAGTTTCTCAAGTTAGAAAACTTTCTTAAATATTTATTTCTTATCTTATCTTCAAGCTTACGTCTTCTTGTTATAACTATTTTAGCCAACTCTTCATTAGCTAAAATCTCTTTATCAGTAGTTTCAAGTTTTAATAGTGCTCCATACTCTTTCAAGTCATCCTCTCTAAAAGGATTCTCATTTGCAAAAGCGATACAAACATTGCTATTGACATCTTTTAACTTTTGAGAGTATTCTTCTATCAGACTTTCTCTATCATACATTTCGTGGAAATCTGGAGTTACAAATATAATTTTTCCATATCCTCTATGTTGAGTTAACGTTTCAACTCTTCTAGAGTTTAATTCGTCTACATTTATTTTTAATCCATCCAAACTTACATCAAATGGGAAAAGCCCATAATTATATTTTAAATCATAACTTCTTTTAACAAATATTCTATTCTCTGATTTTTCTAGTATATTCTTCATTACATTTGTTGGAGAAGTTAAATCCATCTGCTCTGATATTTTTTTATCTAGCTTCACTCCACCAGTTCCAGCTATAAGTCTATATGCACCTTTATTTACGATAACATTTGAATAATTTGTATTTACAACTCTACTCAATGAATCTCTTACAACATCTTCACTATCCTCTTCATATATATACTTAATCTCTTCAGCTGTTAGCTCTGATTTTGTACTAGTTTTTGCCAATGAACTAGCATAAGCAATTGTAATAGCTCTTAAATATTTAACAATATTATCATCTTCAGCGTACTCATTAGCACTCTGATTATATATATCTATAATCTCTGGTTTTTGCTTTTCTATAGAGCTTTCAAAAGCTAGGAATAAATCACTCAAGTTTACTAAATTTAACTTTCCATTCTCCTCTATCTTTTTAGAGAAATACTGCTCTTTCACAACCTCTTTTATAAATCCAAGAGTTGTTCTTGTTTTTTGAGCATATATCTGAGATATAGGAGTTAAATAATCTATTGTTGCAGGGTGTATTGGATAAAAATCAAGGAACTTATGCTTATATCTCTCCTCTAAATTTTGAATATAGTTTTTATGTTTGTTCTCAAACTCTCTAAAAGCTATCTTATCTAAATTAAGAGTATTTTTAATTAACTCATTTCCTTGTTCAAATTTTAAAACATGAGCTTCAAATCTAGCCATAACTTTATCCAACTCATCTACATTTCCAGCTCCATAACTTTCTAAAACATTTTTTATATCCTTATGGATAGATGCTATAAATCCAACATTGTTTTTGGCATTTTTTGATGTCAATTGGCATAGAGTTTGAATCTGACCTAAATCTTTGTTTATTCTTCTATTTTCAATAGATGCTGTTATATAAGCTGAAAATTCATCAAAGATTATTACTAATTCACTATATCCATGTCTTTGTAGCTCTTTGTTTACCTCTTCTAAAAAATCATCAAAACTACTAACTTCAACTTGAAGTGATAACTTTAACACATCTTTTATTAAGTTTCTAGCTTTGTCTAATCCCTCTCTTTTATAGTTAGAAAGACTTGCTAATAAATCCTCAAAAGAATCATCTTTTTCGTCTAAATACTCATCTATCTCATCTTCGAATCTAGAATAAGCACTCTCTAAAGTACTCTTTACAGATGAATAGATAGAGCCTATTTTTACCTCTCCAAACTCTTTTTCTAAACTATCTATAACCTTACTCTGTATAACATCTATAAACTCTTTTTGATTTTCTGATTCTCCATTGATTCTAACAACAAAGTATCTCTTCTTGTCTTTAATTGTTTTTAATTGAAACTGTAGTTCTGGAAAATCTTTGAAGTTATTTATCATCTTATCAGCAAGCATACTATTTTTCATCTCAAGTATAATACTTAGCATAAGTAAAAAGTATGATTTTCCAGTACCATACTGTCCAGATAAGATATGAGCTCTTTTTGCAGTACTATTTATATCTCCACTCAACAACTCTCTTCTACTTTCACTTCTAACCATATTAAAACTTTCTAATATATGGGTAAAAGTTTCTGCTAAATCATCTGTCATTATATATTTTGTCAGCATCTTTTCATGCTCGTTTATATCCAATCCCCAAGTTAAGTCAACTACTGGCTCAAACTCTCTAATAGTTAAAATATCTTTAATTCTCATCCTACACTCCTACAACTATATTCTTTTCTGGATAATTATCTTTTAACAATTTCTCCAGTTTCATCACTCTTATATTTGAAAAAACGAATATAACTTTACTACGAAATTTTTGTAACTGCATATCTCTCAAAAATTCTTCAAACTCATCTTTTTCGAATAATATATTTTGAATAACCTCTAAACTATCAACCAATAAAACCTTATTCTCATTAACCTCTATATTTTTTATATATTGAAACAATTTTCCTCTATCAAAAACATTAAGAGTTAGATTATTCTCTTTGAAGAAATTATATCCATTCTCTTCAAAGTTAAAATATTGAATTTTTTCAAACTCTATAAATTTATTTTCTGAATTCAACTCTTTTAAAAGTACATAGGCATTTATTCTTGATTCAATCTTTCCCTCTAAAATATTTTTCATCCGATTCCCCTTATGAGTTTTCTATCATCATATCTAAGATATCTTCTTTACTATATCTACTACCTTTTCTAATCTGATTTAATCCTGCAGTTAAATCAATATCTATTAATCCTAAAGCCTTAATCTCCTCTAACGTTTCCATTATTGCATCTTGGTCCATCAAGAATATTCTTCCAAGATTATATTTATCATTAACAATTGAATTGATTGGCATAGCTGTTTGCCCATCTTTCCATAAATCATATATTATATATGCCCCTACTAAAGGCTCTACCCAATATGAATGAATTTCATAAACTGAGTTTTTTTTATCTGCTACTATTTCTTCTATTAAACCCATTTTTCCAAATCCTAGTTCTGAATCTGCTAAAATTTTTGTAGTTGATACTACAAACTCTGGGTATTTAGAATCTGCTCCTAAGTCTAACATCTCTTTTTTTATATTTTCTATAGAAATTTTATTATCAAAATCAGATATTTTACTGCTTAAACATTCATTTAAAATTTCTGCAAAATAATAATGTCCATCATTTTTTTGCAACTCTGGATTTCTAGCTAAATGATAAAGCATTATTGGCTCTATATAATCGTGAGCTTCTTTAGCTTTTAAATAAAATTCACCTAATTTTGTTAAAGTACAATCTTTATTTTTTTCTTCAATTGAACCAATATATTTTAGCCACTCCATAAATGTTACAACTCTATTTTCTCCAGCCCCAGATTCCTCTTTTAAATATTTTTTTTCATTTTCTCCTGATTCAATTAATTGTAATAACTTTAATACATAAGGTATTTCTATTTTAAATTTTTGTTTAGAATGCATAATTCCTCCAATTACTCAAACAAAATATCTACCATTTTTTGAATTTGAATATAGAAATTTTGTTTATAGTCTAAAATATTATTTTTAATCATTTGTTGTTCTAATTTTTTTTCATCTTTTTCTGAAACTTTTATAAATTCAATTATTCTTAGATAAATTAAGTCATTCAATATCTCTTTATTATTATCTAAAAAATCTTTAAATTCAAAATTCAAAATCATTTTTTCTGATTTTATATCAAAGCTATATGGTAACTCATTTAAACTTTTATAAAATGCACCTATTACATTTGTTTTTAATATTTTTTTTATTTCTAATATATATTTTACTTTTTCATCCAATATTAAATTTTCATATTCATAAATTTCTTTTTTATAAAAATTTTCAATAAGAGTATCTGCAGCTGAAATCTTAGATTTACCATTATATTTATTTATTGTTATTGGATAATCTTTTTTATAATTGAAATATAACTCTGCAAAATATATTGAACTTTCATAAAATATATCTCCTGTTAAATCTTCTATTTCCATTAATGCTTTAAATAATAATAATTTGTAAAAATTATTCATTGCATTTTTTTTAGAAAAAAAATTACTTATAGCTTCTTTCAAATCTGAATTTGGATTCATTTCTCCGTTCTTTAAGTTCCAACCCGCCCCACTCATTTATCACTCCTGTATTTCTAGTAGTATTTTGGCAACAACTTTTCTTTTTTGTTCAACGGTTAAACTGAATCCCATATTTTTTATCGCTGTTGTTATTTTTGAGCTTAACATCTTTTCCATCATCTCTAACTCTTCGCCTAAAAGGATAACCTCTTCTTTTCCTTTAAACTCTAATTTTAGATAATCTGATTCTGAGTTTTTTTCTTCCTCTTTATCTCTAACCTTTAAAACCTCTTTATTTAAAAGTTCCTTATACTCCTGAACATCCTGTTTCCCTCTCCAATTTTCATAAGAGAACCCTTTTATCTTTTTTGTAAGATTTTCTAAAATCTCTTCTTTATTATTATCTTTTAATGAATATAAATAGCTATCAATCTCTAAAGTTTGATTATCTTCACTTAAATTCTGAATATATTTTTCCAAAGTTACTCCAGTTTCTTTTGATAATATCTCCCCAGAGCTTAAATATATCTCCTCTAAAAATTCTATCTTTTTTTCCTCTAATAGAATTATCTCAAGCTCGAATTTTTTTAGTATCTCATCATATTTTTCTGTTTTATAAACTCTAGCCAACTCTTTCAATACAAACTCTTTTGAATTGTTTACAACAAATATATTTTTAAATATCTTATTTAAACCTTTCGTATCTTTTAGATACTCTGTTCCAACATATCTTGGTTGATTTAAAAGATAATTTTTAACTCCATCAAGTATACGATTATATATCTTTGAATCATTACTTTTGATATATAGCTTTAATATATCTTGTAACTTCTCCATATACTGAATCTCTTTTTTAGTTATCTCATAATAAGAGATTTTATAATTTTTCGGATTTTTCTCTATCAAATCTAAAACATCTAAACTAAAGTTTATCTCACTGTTCGTTTCAGTAGAAGAGAATACTATCTGTTCTTTATTCTCAATATAAATTAGTCCCAATAAGAATGTAAATATACCCTCTCTTATTCCATACTCACCAGTATTACTACAATATGTCGAATAGATATCTCCTAATGATACTCCCTCTCTTTTAACTCTCTCTAATACCTCATCTATTAAGTCTCTAAACTTTTTAAATTGAGGATTTTGGATATCTTTAGAATATAAACCTGTATTAGATAAAAGAACTCTTGCTACAGAGCTTTCAGCTTTTGTATCTTTAAAATAGCTCTCTGTTAACTCTATATTTTGCTCTAACTTTTTTAATATTTCATATCTTGCTTTTTTCATAGGAGCAGATATATTTCTCTTGTTTATAAGTTCATAGTTAACACCAATATATTTAGGATATTTATTATTTAAATAACTATTTGTAATCTCTAACAAATTGATTTTATTAGAGAAATATCTCTCTAATTTTTTAGTTACTGACTCTTTTATCTCCATTCTTGATAACTCTAACTCTATTCGTAACGTTTCATTTTTTAAGAATTGAGGTTCATCTTTTAATATTGATATTGCTTCAAGCTCTTTTAACTCTTCATAAATATCTAGCTTATCCTCTGTTCCATCTATTAGTATAGAGTCTTCTCTCTCTTTTAAAGAGTTAAAAAGATTACTGTAGTTACTGTTATTCTCTATATTTGTAAAGTAGATTATTCTACCATCCTCTTCTTTATTCTGATTTATCTCATTTAATTTTTCAATATTAGAAGCATCAACAAAATATTGACCTAAATATCTATTTAATCTGTTTAAATCATTATATTTTAGTGGATAATAAGCACCTTTTCCTAGCTCAATCTCTAGTCTTTTTATATAATCAAATCTTCCTATTCTCTTCTCACAATACTCTTCAATTTTTTTATCTATATTTAAATTTACATCCTCTAAAAGTTTGTAATGATTTTGATATTTTTTGAATACTATAAGTTTTCTTTTCTCCAAGAAAGATAAATCTAAACTCTCTGTATTAAATATATATCTTAAAGTCTCTATATCTGGTTTTATCTCTCCGAAATTGTTATTTATATATATCATTGCTATCGCTTTAACTATTCTAATATCAATCTCTCTATCTTTTGGTATTTTAGATATTATATCTCTACTAGAGATATAAGTCTTATACTCATTAGATTCAACAGGTAGTTGTTTTATCTCTCTTTTAAAGTAATCATAAAGAGCATCTATTGTTACAAAATCTTTTCTATCTTTCAATACACTTTTCAGAGCTTTTGATTCATCAGAACAGATAAAAGCAAAAAGTGTTCTTTCATTTTGAGCTAATTTTTGAGATAAGTCAGGTAAAGATGTTGCTGTTATATAATCCAATGGATAAAAATCTTTTGTTAATTTTTCTCCATTTTCATCTATTAGATTACTTAATAGAATCTCTTTCTTTTTTATATCGCTATTGTTTTCTCTGAATTCTTCATAGCCATTCTTTTTAATGATATTTTTTAAAATCTTTAACACACTATCTTTTTGGAATATAAGATGTTCTTTTAAAAATCTACCGCTAACTTTTTCCCATTCATCTTTTTCTACTCTATTTTTCATTTTTCTAGTATATTGGAATATATCCTTATGAGTTATAACTAATAGGTTCGAATCATTTTCTAAGTTACAATACTCAGCTGTATCTTGAACCTCTTTTACATCTATATTATTTATATTTGTTTCAAGATATCTTCCAAACTCATCAAATACGTAGAAAACACCAGAATAACCCTCTGCTTTTACTCCATCTTCTACCTCTTTTAATAAATCCTTTATGTTTTTGATATCTCCTCTATATGAGAATTTTTCTCCTCCAAACTGTTCAGAGTAAACTTTTGAGAATATCTCTTCTGCTTTTTGTGTTTTATATTTTAACTCTTTATGAAAATCTAGTTTTACTAACTCATTTTCAAAGTTTTGATAGATACTATTGTGATTCTGTTTCCAATACTCTAACTTTTCCTCTATAATATCTATTTTAGAAGAGATATGTATATCTATAGCTTTTTCTTTTAATGCTCTTCTTATTCCAGAAAAAATACCCTCTGAAAAACTATCCATAGATTCATCTACAAATACAACAATATATTTTTTATTATCATAGGCTTTAATACTCTCTTCAATATCATAAACATCTTTAGATTTATCTATTAGATGTTTATAATCATTAGCATTTAAATTTGATCCTAATATACTTGTTAATAGTGCTGTAAAATATGATTTTCCTGTACCGTATGCTCCTGATAAAATTATTGAACCATTTTTTTTATTCTGTATTGATAGTAAAATTTTATCCAATAATCTCATATTAGAGAATGTTGGATAGTATGCATTTAACTTCTCTTTATTAGTAAAATCACTTCTTAAATTTATTGAGTAGTTGTTAGTATTTAGTATTTCTATTATATTTTCCATTTTTCTTTTACTCTCTTTCTAAAATTAACTGGATTATATCTTTTTCAGATATATCTTTTGTCATATTTATATTCTGTAATCCCGCTGCTCTATCAACAAATAAAAAATCTCTATTTTCAAGTTTTGAGATTATCTTTTCATATTCATTTACTTTCATTTTTAGAATACCATTTATATAGTTATATGAATCCATAACTGATATCTGCTTGAAAAGTCTCATTCTTCTTTTTAGTAGAAAATAGATTATCTCCTCTGCTATTTCATGATTATCTATATTTCTAAAATAGAAACTACCGTTTTCATTTTTTAATAAATAATCTAACTTTACAAATGGTGAATATAAGTTATCTTCAGGGTCTGATTTTTGATTGTGCTCTCTGAAATACATTTTTGTAAAAACAGAGATACTATCTTTTGCACTTCTTTCAGAAACAGCTTCTCCCTTTTCTTTATAACTCATAGTTAAAATATCTCTTGCTGATTCCTCGGTAAATACACCATTTTTTTTATCTTTTATAAAAAGATTCCATAATACTGGTTTTTCATTCTTATTATCTCTCTCCATTATATAAGTATGTAATAACCATAGAGTATTATTTTTTTGTAAGTACGGGTCTTTCTCTAATATATATTTTACATCTCTTTTAAGATGGAACTCTTTATCTCTTTTCTCTAAAATATCAAGCATAATCATCCAAAATTTTAAAGATTGGACCATAACACTTCCGATACCTAATTTATCAACAGCATCTATATTACTTTTAGAAAAGATGTTGTCACTTTTATTTTCTTGAACATACTCTGCTCCTTTTTTTAGCCATCCGCTTCTTAAATAAAAAGAGCTATGTCCTACTAGTAAATCTGCCATTTTATTACTCCTTATTTTTTGTTCTTAATGCTGAAGCTACCAAACAACCACTATCAAATTTAGTGATACAGTTGTAGCAATTTACACATTTTTTTTCATCTATAGAATATTTTCCATTTATTACACTTAACGCTCCAAAGCTACAAGTTGAGTTACAAGCTTGGCAATAGATACAAGTATTAAATTTATTAAGCTGTTTTGTTATCTTTCCATATAAGTATCTATCTTTTAAATCTATTAAAGTTACTTTTATCTCTTTGCTTTTCTCTTTAAAAACAATTTTGAAAAGTGCTTCTTTTTTTCGATTTAATACAAACATCTCTTCTGTTTTACCTCTACTAGATATTAATATCTCTCCAAAAGGTTTAAACAAAGTTATAAACTCTTCGTCTATCTCTCTGTTCAGATTTAATATATATGTATTTTTTTCATTAACACACTCTTTTTTCGTCATTATAGTATCTTTACTCTTTTCTACTCCATCTCCACCCTGCCGAGCTTTCCATTTACTATTTTTTACATAATCTTCAACTTTTTCTTTTAACTCTGGAAGAGATAACTCTATCCCTTTTTTCAAATAAAATTCTTTTACTATTTTATTTGAAAAATCATATAAAAAATTCTCCCAATCGTTATAATCAAACTTTAATTCTGTTGAATCTTTTTTAGATACATATATTTTTGCTAAAAATTGAGATATATCTGAATTGTTAGGACACATCCAACATCCTACTCTAGGAAAACCTTGTCTATAACTAATGTTAAAATCTATTTTCTCTGATAATATATATAGCCAAATATCTAAATCTAACCAATCTATTACTGGAGATGCAACCATTCCACCATGAATTTTTGGTGTCTTACTTACTTTTGCATATTTACTTCTTGCTGAAGATTCTTTTCTTCTCACTCCATAGAATGTTAAAAACTCTTCATCAAAATTTGATAGTGTTGTTCCCATTGGACCAGTTTTAAATATTGAACAGCACCAACTTTTTACTCTACTTGGTGGTCCTATCTCTTTGCACATGTCGAAGAAGTCATTTTCTTCATTTTTTTCATCAAAGAATGGTGTCATCTCATTTTCATCTTTAAATTTTTGAACATAGCTGTATGTTAACGGAAGTTCAAGTGTTGTGTCACCAAATATATGTAAAATAGATTGATTATTCAATGCTTTTCTTACCAAATGTGAAACAACCGTTGAATCTTTTCCACCACTAAAAGAAACCATAGGAACTCTTTTAGAATAGTCTGCTGAAACTTTTTCGATAAATGGATAAGCACCTATACTGTGCCCCTCATCATCCTCTTCAGTAGAATTTAAAAGATAATTCATATGGTTTTGATTTTGCTCTATAAAATTACTAAAAATATTTTGCTCAGTAGAAATCATCTCTTCTGTTTTTACAAAACTTAAAACCTCTTCTCTCAATTCATCAAATTTTTCTAAACTATTTATCTTTTTTACCATACTCTCTTTAAAAGGAACACCATCTATTATGTATCTTCCTTGTTTTGTACACCAAACTGATTTATAGTAGATTTCATCTGTTAAATGAAACATATTTTTCACTAAATGTTTCTCTTCTAAAAAAACAGGTCTCAAATCTTGAGCAACCTCCACTAATTTTTCAGATTTTATCTTTACATCTTCTGTATTTTTATCAAGTATCATTGGAATATTTTTACCAACGTTCCAATAGATCCCCCAATCTTTTTTAGCCACCTTGAACTCCTCTAACTACTTTATTTTTATTCCTGCTTTAGTTAATTCTGAAACAGCCTCACAAACCTCATAAAGTCCAGAGCCTTTTAAATCCATATTAGCTAACCACTCATGTTTTATATATGCATTTTTCAATCCATAATCTAAAATCTCTCTATAACTTTTTTTACGAGGACCAATATCTATATTTAATAGATACTTGTCCTCTATTTGTACTACATATTCTTTTTCTAAAATAGATTTATAACTCTCACTAGGAGAATCTTTTAATAACTTTTCTAGTTCTGTTTTTAAAACAAACAAATTATTGGCTATCTCTATTATAGTATCTATTTTTACCAAGCACTCTTTAACTTCAGCTAGTTTAAATTCAATATTATATTTTGAAAATATCATACTTCTAAGTTTACTAACTCTAATGTATTTCAAATTTTCAAAATTTAATATCTTATCCTCTATCAACTCATCTATTATTTTATCAATTTCCATTCTCTCTCCAATTTAATAGTTAATTCTGATGCCTCTATCCTCTAATATTTCAATCGCTTCATATATGTCATAAGCATCATTGTCGTTTTCAAAGTCTACCAATTTTAACTCGTCCATATTTACAGCACCATCTTTTAATCCTTGAACAATAAAATCATTAAAAGTTTTCACAACAGGCTCTTGAACCTTTTCTACTATTGTTTCCTCTTCTACCTCTTCTCTTATCTCTGGTTCTTTTATCTTTGGCTCTTTGTAGTCTAGTATCTCTTTATCTGGGTGAATATATTTCATAATCTTTATATAGATTTTTTCTACTTTTTCCAAGTTTAAATTAGTTAATGGAGTATTTAATTTTAACCAAGTAATAACGTTTAAAACTTGTCTCAGCTCCATCTCTGTTAAAATTGATTTTTCTCTTGAAATTTGAAGTATCTCTTTAAAATCGATTAAATTAAATTGTGCAATTAAATAAACTAAATTATCTTTATGAGTTGAGTATCTTTCAAAATTAGACCACTCTCCTAATTTAGTTATCTCTGGACCTGATATAGAAGCTCTATTTTTTTCTAATTTTCCTAAGATAACGTACAGTTCTACATAGTTGTTTCTAATTGTTGCATACTGATTATTCGTTATTGGGAGATTTTCCTCCATATATCTTGCAATTGTGAATATATACTTTCTTAACCACTCTTTTATATCTTTTTCATCTTTTGAAAATTCATAAAGTTTATACCAATCTTTAGCTGTGTAACTTTCAATATCAAAATCCTTTTCAACATTTGAATCTACTGGATTTAAATTTGTTTCTACAGTAACTTTTTCCACTGGTTTTTCTGTTGGTTTTTCTAAATTTGATTCTTTGTATATATCCTTCATTAAACTTTCATAGAATGGTTCTACTTTTTCTAAACTAAACTCTGTTAATAGTAATTCTAATTTCAATCTTGTTATAATGTTTGATATATCCCTCTCTTGACCAAACTTTAGAAGACCTCTTTTCTTTCCTTCGAGTTGCATCTCTCTAAAATCATTTGCATTAAAGGTTCTAAGAAGGTCTATTAAATAATTTTTATTCTGAGAGAATTTTTCATAATTACACCATTTTCCATTAAAGCTAGGAACTTGAGCTACTTTTTCTGGTTCTTGTACTACTTTTTCTATTTCTACATTTTTCTCTTCAACTGATTTTTCTATATCTTGAACCAATTTTGTTAATGATGTATAGTTATTCAATAAAACTTGAGTTTGACTATCATTTAGTTCAGAATATCTTTTTCTATATTCTGACAATGTTAGTATATACTTTCTAAACCATTCTGTTATATAGTTATAATTTTTTGAATTTTCATAAAGTTTAAACCAATCATCTGAATTATACTTCTTAAAATTGAATTGTTCATCTGAATTATCTATAAATCTTTTATAGATATCTTCCATTAGCTCTTTATAGAACGGAACAACTTTTTCTATTCCGAAAGTTGTAAGAGGTAGATTTAATTTCAATCTTGTTAAAATACTTGTTAAATCTTTTTCATCTTTGTATTTTAAAATTCCTCTTCTTTTTCCCTCTTTATGAATCTCTTGGAAATCATAAAAATTAAATGTATTTAATAAAGGGATTAAATTATTCTTACTTTGAAGATATTTTGTATAATTTCCCCATTTCCCTTCGAATTCAAAGTTAGTTTCAGAATTTTCTGTCTCTTTAAACTCTTTTGCTCTTTTTTCTCTCTCAGCTTTCTCTTTAGCTAAATGATTCATTAAATTTACATATATAATTTTTAAAGCCTCAACATTAAAACTATTCAAAATAGTTCCATGCCCTACCCAGTTTTCAATATCAGAAAGCTGTACTCTTTGGAGTTGTGTAAGTAAATTTCTCTGTTTACTTTCCACTCTTATCTCTTCTATCTCTTTTACAGTAAAATTAGAGGCTATTTTTAACAACTCTAATTTGCTTAAACTATTTACGTCATAGTCTTTCCAATTTTTCTTAACATCATTTACTTCAATTTCAGTTACTGTTTTTTCCCTATCCAAAGCATTCATTAAAGTTATATATACTTTTTCTAATGTTTGAATATTTAAAGTACTTATATTTGCTCCAAATTCCAACCAGTTTGAAATATTTTTTATTTGCACCATTTGAGATTTTGTTAAAAGATTTCTCTTTTCACTTTCCGAACGTATCTCTTCCAATGTTTCCACTGTAAGTTTAGAAACTATTTTTAAAATTTCTTCTTTAGCTAATAGTTTGATATCATAATCTTTCCAATGTTTTTCTTCTTCAAAAATATTTTGCTCTATTTCTTCTTTTTCGGTAATTTGAAGTTCTTTTAATTTTTTTTCTTCAAGATCCTTATTCTTTAAAACTTCTAATTTCTTGTTTAGTTCTAAAATTTCTTCTGATTTTTGAAGTAATAACTTTTTATGAGCTTTCTCTTTCTCTTCTTCTTGAAGAGCTTTTTCTTCTAACTCTTGCTTTAACTTTTCTTTTTGAGTACTTTCACTCTCTCTTAATTTCAACTCTTCTAAATAACTATTTTCTAATTTTAATAGTTCTCTTTTCAAGTTCTCTTTTTCAATTACTTCAACAGCTTTTAAATTTATCTCTTGAAGATTATTATTTTTTAAAGTTTCTAATTTCTTATTTAGTTCTAAAATTTCTTCTGATTTTTGAAGTAATAATTTTTTTTGAGTTTTTTCTTTTTCCTCTTCTTGAAGAGCTTTTTCTGCTAACTCTTGCTTTAACTTTTCTTTTTGAGTAGTTTCATTCTCTCTTAATTCTAACTCTTCTAAATAGCTATTTTCTAATTCATCTATTTTCTTTTGGAAATCTATCAGTTCATTTTTTAATTCAAAATTACTTTTTTCTTTTAAAATTAACTGCTTTTCTAACTCACTATCATCTTTACCTTTTAAAGCTAATTGAGCTCTTAAATCTTCAACTATACTTTTTAGCTCTTCTGATTTTTTAGTCAATTTTTCTAGCTTTTCTTTTTCTATAAATAACTCTTTCTCTAAATTACTTTTTTCTTCACTCTCATTTGATAATCTTTTTAACAAATCTGCTTTCTGTTCTTCTTTTGAAACTAGTTCTTTGTTAAGATTTTCTAATTCCTTCTCTAGCTCTTTTCTATGAATAGTTTCACTTTTAATTTTTTCGACTTGAAGAGATAACTCTTTTGATAATTTAACTCTTAGTTCCTCTTTTATTAATAACTCTTCATCCAATCTAGAAAGATTTCCACTTTGCTCTACTATCTTTTTATTTAAAAATTTAACTTGCTCTATTATTGCTTCTTTTAGCTCTCTTTCTTCTGTTAAAAGGTCTTTTTCAGTTACTAACTTGTTTATAAAATCCTCTTTTAACTTTTCCGTTCTACTACGTTCTTCAATAAGAGAACTTTCTAGCTCCCTATTCTTTTTTTGAGCTAAATCTTTATATTTTAACAACTCATTTTCTATAAATCTTTTCAATGCACTACGTTCTTCACGTAATTCAAAAACTTCATTTTCTAACTCTTGATCCTTAAATATATCTTTTATTTTTTTCAACATAATTTTCTCCTAAAATACACTATCCAATGCATCTCTCAACCCTTCAAAATCATCATCACTATTGAAATATCCAACAGATAGTCTCAACGTTCCGCCATCTTTTGTTCCAATATGATTATGAGCAAGTGGAGCACAATGCATTCCTCTTCTACTAGCTATATCATTATCATTTAAAAGTTCCTCTAACTCTTGTGGAGAGTAATGAACCCCTGTTATTGATAAAACTCCAATGTTATTATCTCTCTCAGAGTGAATTTTTAAATCATATGAATACTCTTCTAAAAGGTCATATAATCTATTGAAATTCATAATTTTCTTAGCTTTTACACTCTCTATTCCAACTTTTAATAACTCCTCTGTCGCTATCTGAAGTCCAATCATTCCCAAAATATTTGGGCTTCCCGCCTCAAATCTTTCTGGTAACTCTTCTGGCATATCCTCATCCTCAGACTTTATCCCAGTGCCACCATATAATAGAGGTGAGAGTTCGATTTTTTTATTATATATATATCCACCTATACCAGATGGACCATAAAGATTCTTATGTCCAGCAAAAACTATAAAGTCTGATATTGATGAAATCTCACTAAAATCAGAAACACCAGCTGTTTGACTAGCATCTAAAATTGTAATTGCATCATAAACTTTAGCCTCTCTGAATATCTCTAATACTGGTAAGATATTTCCAAATACATTTGATGCATGATTACATAGGACTAAATCTGGTTTTTGAGATATAAACTGTAATTTTATATCCTCTAAATTAGGCTTAAACCCTTCAAATTTTAGCATTTTTACATCAATATTTTTTTCTCGAGCTACCTTTTTTACAACTCTATAAACCGAATTGTGTTCAAACGGTGAAATATAAATCGTTTCTATATTTTCATAATTCAATCCTGATATTATCTCATTGAGTGAAAATGTAGCAGACGAATTTAGTATTACCTCGTGTTTTGTACTGAAAATCTCTTTTATATTCTTAATTAAACTATCTTTTATAGCTTTAGCATTTTTACTTTTGTCAGAGTTGTTACGAGTAAAATTAATTCCTAACTCCCTGTACTTGAGCATACTTTCATCATAAACCCTATCGAATTTCGGGTATGTTGTTGATGCATTATCGAAATATATCATTTTTACCTCACTTTAACCTTAATTCTGACGTGAATTTAGCTCTAAATTCAACATTATATTATAACACATCTTTTTTTATTTTTACAGATGCAGACCTGAATATTTCTGGTCAATATTCTTTCAATATAATTACAAAAATTAAAATATTCTTGATTTCAATTCTAAAAAATATTAAACTTTAATTGAGGTGATTTTATGAAAAAACTTACAGAATCTAAAATCTATATTTTAGATGGTGCTATTGGAACTATGATTATGGGGTGGAATATAAAAGAGAGTGATTATGATTTTAATGATAAGAATTATTCAGGATGTTATGAACTATTGAATTTAACGAAAGAGTCTCTAATTAGAGAGATTCATCAAAAATATATAGATGCTGGAGCAGATATTATTACGACCAATACATTCAATTGTGGTGAGATATCTTTGAAAGATTTTGGATTAGAAAAGTTTTCTGGTGTTATAACTAGAAAGGGTGCTGAAATTGCAAAATCCGTTGCTGAAGCTAGCTCTCGGAAAGTATTCATAGCAGGCTCTATCGGACCTACAAATAAACATGGCAATATTGAGGAACTTTACAACTCATTTTACTCATCTGCTGAAGCTCTAGTTCATTCTGAAGTCGATTTTCTCCTGGTTGAAACTATCTATGACTTATCTAAAGCCGAAATAGCATTAGCAGCTATTCATGACTTTCTAAACAGTGTTCAAAAAGATATCGGGATTATGATCTCTCTTACAGTTCAGAATGGATGTATCTTTTCAGGTGAGGATATTGAAACTGTAATTAAGGCTCTCGATTCTAGAAGAGTTATCTCTTTTGGCATCAACTGTTCAGCTCCCTCAGAAGAGGTTATTCAGACTGTCAAAAGCTTTAGGAACTACACTGATAAACTAATCTCTTTCCATCCAAATGCTGGGCTACGGAATTTAGATGGCGAATATTCTCAATCTAGTTTCAGTCTCTACAAATCTGTAAAGCCACTCCTAGATTCAAGCTCAATCAACATAATAGGTGGCTGCTGTGGTACTACCCCAGAATATATCTCCCTACTGAGCTCTAGACCCGAAATAGATTAGAATTCAATCCCCAAAATATGTTATAATTAACTTATAATATTTATGATGAGGTGGAATTATGCGTAATGATGTAATTATCAATAAAATTGAAACAATCAAAAGATGTGTAGCTAGAATTGAAGAAGAGTATTCAAATGATTCTAAAAATCTTGAAAACTACACAAAACAAGACTCAATAATATTGAATCTACAAAGAATGTGTGAAGCTACATTAGATTTAGCAATGCATTTTATCAAGATTAAAAAATTAGAAATTCCTCAAACTAGTAAACAAGCATTTGATATTTTAGAAAAAAATAGTATTATTGATAAAAAATTATCTACTAATCTTCAAGGAATGGTTGGATTTAGAAATATTGCTGTTCATGATTATCAAAGTATTAATATTGAAATTTTAAAAAAGATAATTGAAAATCATTTAAATGACTCTTTAATCTTATCTCAAAAAATTCTTGAGGTGGATTAATGGATCCAAAAATTTTAAAAAAAATAATTTCATCATTAAAAGAATTTGATTGTGATATTATATATATTTTTGGATCATATGCTTCTGGAGAAACAAACCAAGATAGTGATATAGATATTGCATTTTTATCTTGGAAAAAATATAGTAAATATGATATTTTTATTAAGGCACAAGAGATATCTTCTTTAGTTCACAAAGAAATTGATTTAGTTCATTTAAATGATTCAACAACTGTTTTTCAAAATCAAGTTGTAAAAAATGGTATTATTATTTTTGAAAAAGATATTTTAGAACGACAAAAATTTGAAGTTCTTGTTCTAAAAAAATATATTGAGCTAAATGAACTTAGAAAAGATTTGTTTGATGATTATTATAATAATTTAACTGAATTCATCAAAAAAAGATGATTTAGCTGTTGTAAAAAGTGATTAAATGATGAGGTGGAATAGAATGGATAAGAAAAATTTACCTATTGGAATAGACGATTTTAAAGAAGTTATAGAAAATAACTACTATTTTGTAGATAAATCTATGCTAATTGATGAGCTACTGAGTAAAAAATCTAAAGTTGTTTTAATTCCAAGACCTAGACGTTTTGGTAAAACTTTAAATATGTCAATGCTTAACTACTTTTTTGATATTGATAATAAAGAGAGCAATAGAAAATTATTCGATGATTTAGCTATTGCAACGAGCGACAAAATGAAATTTTTTGGTCAAAATCCAGTTATATATATCAGCTTAAAAGATATTAAAGTTGACAATTGGGAACTTTGTAACAAAAAACTATATTTATTATTACAAGCACAGTACGATAAACATGGCTTAATTTTAGAAAACAATCGAGAAAATATAGAAAATTCTCTTTTAAATTTATCAAAAATTTTATATGAAAAATATAACAAAAAAGTTGTTATTCTAATAGATGAATATGATACACCACTTGTAACAGCCCACTCTGAGGGTTACTACAATGAGGCTATCTTATTTTTCCGTAATTTTCTGGGGGCAGCACTGAAAGGAAATCCGTATTTAGATTTTTCTGTTCTGACTGGAATATTAAGAGTTGCCAAAGAAAGTATCTTCTCGGGTTTAAATAATTTAACAGTATCTACAATTTTAGATGAAGAATATGAATTTTTTGGTTTAACTGAAATCGAAGTGAAAGAAGTTTTAAAGTATTACAATTTAGATTATGAATTGGATGATGTAAAAAAATGGTATAACGGTTATAAATTTGGAAATAGTTTTGTCTATAATCCATGGTCTATAATCAATTTTATTAGTAAAAACAAACTAGAATCTTATTGGATAAATACGAGTGATAATGCCTTAATAAAGCAGTTACTATCTAAAAATGATTCTAAAGTTATAGATGATTTGAAATCTGTTTTTAGTGGAAATCAGATTGAAGAAGTTATCACTGAAAATATAATATTTTCAGACTTAGAAAACCCTGACACTATTTGGTCTTTAATGCTATTCGCTGGATACTTAACTTATGATAAATTCAAAATATCTACTATTACTGGTGTTAAAACATATTTCTTAAAAATTCCTAATTACGAGGTTCAAACATTCTTTAGAAACATTATAGATTTGATTTTGCATAAAAATTCTATTAAAGCTCGAGCAAAAGAAGCTTTGGCTCAGATAGATGAGAAAAAATATGATATCTCTATGAAAAACAATGGTGTATCTAAAATAATTAAAATAGGTATGGCTTTCAGTGGAAAAGATGTTGCTATTGAAAGCAATATTAAATGATAAAGTGAAAGAACTGCCATCTATGAAAAAATGATTAAATGATTTAATATAATATGATATAATATCATATTATATTAAACTATAAGGAGTGATTAAATATGAAAAAAATAAATGATTCTTCTATGCTTATTATAAAAGGTGAAATAGCTAAACAAATTCAAAAAGAAGCTCTTTCTAAGCCTACAAAAAAAGCATTAGCAAGAAATGAAAAAGCATCTAAACTTGTAGCTTCTCTTAGAGGTTAACAATGAATAAAAAAACTATAAAACAGGATATAATAACTGATATTCAAAATTTTCAATTAGTTAAACTTTCTCAAGGATATAGAATTGATGATTTTAATTGCAATATCGATGAATATAACAATTTTTTAAAAAATGAAGCTATAAATATACAAGAAAAAAATATTTCAAAAGTTCATCTTATAATAAATAAAAAAAATGGGGATATAGTAGCTTACTTTACTCTTTCATCAAGTGCTATTAATTTATCGTCAGATGAAAAAGTCTCTCATGGAATTGATGATCTCATTTTTAATTCATTTCCTTGTATCAAAATTGGAAAGTTAGCTGCTGATATCAGTTATTCCAATATTTACTCTAATATTTTTAGCTTCTTAATTCAAATAATTATAGGTATTGCTTATGACTCTATCAATTTAGGTGTTGCTAGTAGATTTTTAATTGTCGATGCAGACATTCAAAATAATCCTGGAGTTGATGAGTTATATTTAAAAAATGGTTTTAATTATAATGAAAAACTTCAAAAAAATAAAACTATTAGTATGAGATTAGATATATTCGCATAATAAAAAAGCCTCTTAAATTAGATTTTTCTAATTTAAGAGGCTTTTTTAATATTTATTTTTTTGATAATCTATAAACAATTGATTCGTATGGTCTCAATTTAATCTTTTCAATAGAGTTTGAACTATCAGAGTAATTACTTATTAATATTTCTGAATTTTCATATTTTATGTGAGAAGGCTTTGTAAATTCAACCTCTTTACCGAAAAAGTTACATACAATTAATAATTTTTCATTATCTAGAGATCTTAAATATGAATATATATTTAAATCATCAGCATATAATAATTCAAAATCACCATAAGCAATTATATCCATATTTTTTCTAAGAGTGATTAAATTTTTATAATGATAGAAAATAGAATTTTTATCTTTTAAAGAATCTTCTACGTTTATATCTTTATAATTTGGATTGACTTTAAGCCAAGGAGTTCCTTCAGTAAATCCAGCATTTTTATTAGTGTTCCACTGAACTGGAGTTCTTGCATTATCTCTTGCTTTAGCATGAAGAGATTTCATAACTTCATCATGTGAATATCCAAGATCTATTCTCTCTTTATATGTATTTATTGCTTCAATATCTTTAAAGTCTTCAATATTTTCAAATTTCATATTAGTCATTCCAATTTCTTCACCTTGGAATATATAAGGAGTTCCTTTTAACATATGAATAACTGTTGCCAACATCTTTGCAGATTCTACTCTATATTCTTGATCGTTTCCAAATCTAGAAACAGCTCTAGCTAAATCATGATTATTCCAAAACAAACTATTCCATCCCTCTCCTTCAAGTTCAGTTTGCCATTTTGATAATATTTCTTTTAGTTTTAAAAAATTGATAGGAGCTAAATCCCATTTTCTTTTACCCTCTATTTTATCAACACTCATATGTTCAAATTGGAAAACCATACTAACTTCATTTCTATTTGGATTTGAATACAACTTAGCTATATCAGGAGTAGCTCCCCAAGTTTCTCCAACAGTTAATACATCATATTTTCCAAATGTATTTTTATTCATTTCTTGAAGATAATCATGAAGTTTTGGACCGTTTTCTTTAATCATCTCATCTGGAACTTTACCAATTAAATCGATAACATCCATTCTAAATCCACCAATACCTTTTTCAAGCCAAAAATTCATCATTTTATATATTTCATTTCTCAGAGACTCATTTTCCCAATTTAAATCAGGCTGCTTTTTACTAAATAGATGTAAATAGTATTCTTCTGTTGCTTCGTTATACTCCCAAGCACTTCCACAGAATGTTGATGTTAGTTCATTTGGAACTTTGCCGTTGTGAGGTTTTTTCCAAACATAATAATCATGATATTTGTTTTCTTTGCTTTTTTTAGCTTCTATAAACCATTTATGCTCATCAGAGGTATGATTTACAACTAGGTCCATTATTATTTTTATCCCTTTTTCATTTGCTTCTTTTATTAGGGTATCAACATCTTCCATAGTACCAAATTCATCCATAATTCCCATATAATCACTGATATCATATCCCATATCATCATTAGGAGATTTATAAATTGGTGACAACCAAATAACATCAGCACCTAAATTTTTAATATAATCTAATTTTTCAATAATTCCTTTAATATCTCCAATTCCATCACCATTAGTATCCTTAAAACTTCTAGGGTATACTTGATAAACAATTGATTTATGCCACCATTTTTTATTTATTTTCATGATTATTCTGCTCCTTCTAACAATATATCAGTTTTTATTTTATCGTCCATTAAAGACTTTGAATCATTATGTAATTTAATATTTTTAGTTTCACTTATTTTATGAAAAATTATAGTTAAAATAAATGGAGTTATCACAGCAATAAGTATTGCAAGTATATAATTAATCCAGTATTTAGGTTGTACTGCTAAAAAAGCAGGAATACCACCGATACCGATTGAATTAGCTAAAACTCCAGTTCCGATTGAAAATGTAGCAGCTAATGCCGATCCAATTATAGCAGCGTAAAAAGCATATTTAAATCTTAAATTTACACCAAATAATGCAGGTTCTGTAACACCAAGCCAAGCAGATATACCAGCAGACATTGACATAGATTTTAATTTAGCATCATTTTTGAAAAGAACAAAAATTGCAAGTGTAGCTGATCCCTGAGCTATATTACTCAATGCAACTAAAGGCCATAACATCGTTCCACCAGCTGCAATTAATTGTAAATCTACTGCTAAAAAAGTATGATGTAAACCAGTTATTACAAGCGGGGCATAGAAAAGTCCAAATACAGCTCCACCTAATAATTTAAAAGGACCTGTTAACAATTGATTGAAACCTATTGCAATAGCATCTCCTAATATACGAGATACTGGACCTATTATAATATATGAAAGTAATACAGTAGTCACAAGTGTTATAAATGGTACTAAAACTAATTTTAAAACATCTGGAACTATTTTTCTAAGATTGATTTCAATTTTCGATAAAACTATACCCGAGATAACAGCTGGTATAACTTGTGCTTGGTAACCTACTTTTTGTATTGAGAATAGATTGAAATCCCAAAAAGGTATATTACCTGCTGCTGCTGCTGAAGCATATCCATAAGCATTTAACAATTGAGGAGAAACTAATGTTATTCCCAATATAATTCCTAAGACTTCAGACCCTCCAAACTTCTTCGCTGTAGACCATGCTATAGCTACTGGAAGAAAATGAAATATAGCTTCACAAATAACCCATAAAAAACTATTTACTTCGTTTAACACAGGGTATAAATGTGTTAAAGTTTGTGAACCGTCTCCAAATAAAGCTAAATCCCCAATGATATTTCTAAAACCTAAGATTAAACCACCTGTTATTATAGCTGGAAGTATTGGAATAAATATTTCTGCAAAGCCACCAATTAACCTTTGGCTAAAACTCATATTTTCTTTGGCTATATTTTTTATCTCTTCTTTACTGATATTTTTTACATCAGTTAATTGAACTATATTATCATAAACACTCTTTACCCCACTACCGATTACAACTTGAAATTGGCCTGCACTTGTAAATGTTCCTTTAACTATCTCTAAATTTTCTAGACTTTTTTTGTCCGCCTTAGATTCATCTTTCAAAACAAATCTAAGTCTAGTTACACAGTGAGATGCACTGATAATATTTTCTTTTCCGCCTATTAAACGTATAATTTCTTTAGCACCTAAATATTTTTTATCCACTTTTTCCCTCCCCTAAATCTTTTTACGAAACTTTTCTTTCTATTACAAAATACAATATATCTTGTTTGAACAAGTTTGTCAAGAATTTTATAGTGTCAAAAATGCGATTGATTCGTATGGTCTTAACGTTACTTTGTTTTTATTTAATAATATATTTTCATAATTTTTTATTAAAACCTCTTTTCGGACGAACTCTTCTGGAATTTCAACTTCTATTTCATTTTCATAAAAATTATTTATAACTAAAATTTTTTCAGCTTCAAATTCACGGATATATCCAAATATTCCTAAACTTTCCTCATACATAGGAGTAAAATCTCCATGAGAAATAACTTTATACTTTTTTCTTAACTCTATTAATTTTTTGTAGTGATAAAAAACTGATTCCTCATCATCTAAACTATTCTGAACATTTATTAGAGAATAATTTTTAGCTACATCTATCCATGGAGTTCCCTCTGTAAAACCTCCGTTTTCATTATTATTCCACTGAACTGGAGTTCTACTATTATCTCTAGATTTTTGCCCTAAAATTTCTATAGCTTCATCAATAGTTTTTCCATTTTGAAGAAGTAGTTTATAATTGTTTAGAGCCTCCACATCTCTATATTCATCAATAGTTTCAAAGTGAGGATTAGTCATTGCAATCTCTTCACCTTGATAAACATATGGAGTTCCTCTTAACATATGGATTGCTGTTCCTAGCATTTTCCCAGACTCTTTTAAGTATTTTTCGTTTCCAAATCTAGAAACAATTCTTGGCTGATCGTGATTACACCAAAATACTGCACTCCAACCATCTCCATTTTCCATTTCTGATTGCCACTTGAAGAATATCTCTTTTAAAGATTTAAAATCCATATCTCCTAAAGACCATTTTTCTCCATTCGGATAATCCACTTTTAAATGATGAAAATTGAATACCATAGATAGTTCTTTATTTTCTGGCTTTGTATACTCTATACAATGAGAAATAGTTGTTGATGACATCTCTCCTACAGTTAAACTTCCTGGGTATTTCCCAAAAGTTTTAGCTGTCAACTCTTTTAAATATTGGTGAACTTTAGGTCCGTCCGTATAGAATTTTCTTCCATCTGATGTAGCAGTTTCATAGTTATCATTCGGAAACATTTGATTTTTTGAAATTAAATTTATTACATCCAATCTAAATCCATCCACACCTTTTTCTAACCAGAAGTTTATCATTTTGTAAATATCCTCTCTTAACTCTGGGTTTTCCCAATTAAGATCAGCTTGAGTAACATCAAACAGATGTAAATAATATTTTCCTAATGATTCCACATATTCCCAAGCATTTCCACCAAATTTTGAAGCCCAGTTATTAGGTGCTTTATCAGCTGTTCCATCTTTCCAAATGTAATAATTATGATATTTATTTTGGGGTCCTTTTAGTGCTTCTTTAAACCAAAAGTGCTCTGTTGAAGTGTGATTAATAACCATATCCATTATTAATTTTATTCCTTTTTCATGCACCTCATTTAATAGCTCATGGAAATCTTCCATAGTTCCAAATATTGGATCGATATTATAATAATCAGCTATATCATACCCGTTATCCATCATTGGTGAAACATACATCGGAGTTGTCCAAACTACATCTACACCTAATTTTTTTAAATAATCTAGCTTACTTATAATTCCTTTTATATCTCCTATTCCATCTCCATTACTATCACAAAAACTTTTCGGATATATTTGATAAACTGTTGCACTTTTCCACCAATCTTTCTCTAACATATTTCCCTCACTTTTTTATTTTATTTAACTACATGTTATTAAAAAAATAGTAAATTGTCAAGAACTTGTTTAAACAAGTTTTGAAATTTAGAAATTTAATGTTATAATATTCTTAAAAAATTATATTGGAGAAAGGGAAAAATGACTAAAAATAAATATTTAGAAATATACAATTTTATTAAAAAAAATATAGATGAAGGTATTTATAAACCCGAAGATAAAATTCCATCTGAAAATGTATTAAAGGATATGTTTTCAGTGAGTAGAAATACAGTAAGAAAAGCTATTGAACTTCTAGCAAGTAATGGCTTACTAAGTTCTGTTCATGGAAAAGGTGTCTTTGTTATGAAAAAAATTCCTGTTAATTTCTTGTTAGGCGGATCTGAAAGTTTCAAAGAAGCTTCTCTTAAAAATAATTTAAAATATAAAACAACTCTTATAAAATTTGAAGATTTAGTTGTAGATAAAGAGTTAAGTGAAAAAAGTCATTTCTCAATTGGACAAAAAGTAATACATCTAATTAGAATTAGAGAGATTAATGGAGAACAAATAATTTTAGATGATAACTATTTTTTAGAAGAAGTTGTGAAAGGAATTGATTCATATATTGTTTTAGATTCAATATATGAATTTTTAGAAAATAAAAAAAGTATTAAAATAAATGGTGCTCAAAAAATAATTTCTGTTGAATCACCGACAGAAGATGATATGAAGTATTTAAGTTTAAAAGAAAATAATCTTGTTGTAATTGTTAAGAACTTTGCATATTTAGAGGGCGGAACTCTTTTCGAATACACAGAATCACATCACAAAAGTGATAAATTTGTTTTTAGTAGCTACGCTAAACGAAAGTAAATTTTTAGCTAAATAGAAAAGAGACTCCTAACCTAACGGTATAGAAATCTCCTATTATTTAGCTATTTTTTATTTTACTTTTATTTCATAAATAGCTATTGAATTTGAAATTTCATTTGATGAAATAAGCAATGGTTTTTTATTTGGAGAATTCTCTGCTGATACAAACTTTAAACCTTCAATTCCAACATCTCCTTTAATCTCTTCTGAGTAATCTCTTCCAGAAAAGAAACCTGCAAATTCTGGTTTTTTAGCATTTGAAATATCAAATGTAACAACTCCACCTATTCTTTCTAACCCTATAAATGCATATGTTTTGCCTTCAATAACTCCAATTTCAACATCTTCTGGTTCAGGACCTTTTGAATTATTTCTAGAATATTTTTTCAAATTTGTATTACTAACATTGAAGTATTCAGGAAGATATTTTAATGTTATCTCTTCTAATAATTTTCCAGAATCAAAAACTAATTCCATTCCATCTTCTTTTAACTTAAAAATTGAAAAAGATCTACCACCAAAAGAGTAAAGTTTATCGTATTCACCCTTTTCGTTTAATCCTCTAAATTTACTTATTTTTAAATTTTTCATATCTTCAGTTACTGGAACATTTATTTTTCTACCCTCTTCTAATAACTTCCCAATTGTATGACTATCTTCTACAAAACTATCTTTTCCATAATCTCTAGCATCACCTTCATTTGCTGTTATTAAATAAGTATCGCTTCCCTCATTAATAACTTTAATACCATCTGGTTGATACATTCCAAAAACATTAGCAGTAACTAAATTAGAACTATCTTTTCCAATAGCAAAACTATTTTCAAATTTAGAATGATCTTTTTCTCCCATAGATTCTATCCAAATAAATTTTTTAGATGTAATATCTAATTTTCCAATAGCACTATCTTCTTGGAAGCTTATATATGCAAACTTACCATTTTTATCTATTGATATATATTCTGGTTCTAAAGCTTCTGCATAAGTTGGTTTATGTGGACTAGCTAAAATATATTCATCTAAATTATGTTTCAATTCTCCTTTTATTAATTTAAAGTCTATTTTAACATCTGTAACAACTCCTTCTTTTAAACCGTTAGACAAATCTAAAATAGATATACTACCTTCAGGATCAATTTTAAGACCTTTACTAGGCTCACCTTCATTTGCTACGATTACTTTTAAGCTATCAGGAGTTATTGCTAAATTATCTGGAAGTGATCCAACTTCATAATGTGATATATATTCACCTTCTAAATCAGTTATGACAATATATCCTTTTTCTGTTGTTGGAGATAGTGCTACTGATAATGCTAAAAACTTTCCATTTGGACTCACTTTTATACAAGTTAAATCACTAACTTTTTTATCAAAATTTAAAATTTTCTGTATATCTATTCTTTTTGAAATATCAAAAACTTCTTGTTTATTTTTTAAATTTTCAATTTTAACTATATCTAAAGATGGTTTTTGTTTTTCTGTATTGGTTCCATTTGCAACAAATAAAGTATTATTATAATAATCTACAATATCAATAGGTCCTCCCTCTCCTATTGGTGCTCCTTGAAAGTGTCCAATCTTTTTCATTGTAATTTTTGAAGTGTAACTTGAGCTATAAGATATTATTCCCGTTAACAAAAATCCTATTAATATTTTTTTCATAATCCCCTCCTATTTTTCTAATATTTTATACTATCAATGTTAATTCAGTATTAAGTTATTGTAAACAATCTGTAATAACTTAATATTTTATATTAAAAAAGAAGAGAAATACTCTCTTCTTTTTTAAGGTTATATTTTCAAAATAACTGTTAAGAAGCTATACTTTTTAATTGAATCTATTTTTAAGGCTGATCCAACTTTCTCTAACTCATATTTTTTCTCTTCTGATATATTAGCCGAGAATGCTGATTCGAATTCGATTTTCATATCTAACAATACATCTTTTATCTCTTTATCAGATTTATTCACCAATCTAATAATAATCTCATCACCTTTTTCAGACTTTTTAAAAGCTGTCATCTCGACTCTTTCATCTAATTCTAAAACCGAGAATGTATCTGGTTGATTCGAATTTTTAGCTCTACTTATATCTTTTAAATGTCTTGTATTAACTTCTACATTGAACATTGCTGATTCTCTTGTCCAATCTTTTATATCTCCGTTTTCATCGAAATAAAGAGCATACTTTGAAGTCACATCTTTTAAAAGCTGTGAACTCGGTGTATCTAGTCTATATCCAGATGCTCTTC
>JBOFYP010000061.1:0-9947 GCA_051654725.1 Cetobacterium sp. | reverse complement strand
CTTATGACAAAGCCCAGGATCTCTCATATGAGTATGTACATCTATAACTCCTGGTAAAACCCAATTTTCATCTGCATCTACAATCTCGTCTATATCTAGCTCTTCTACTTCTGAGCAGTTATAAATTTTCACTATTTTTTCATTTTCTATTAAAATATCCCTTGTAACTTCCTCATCATTATACAAAATTTTACAATTTTTTAGCAACATAATGATGTTACACCCTCTTCAATCTCAACTAAAATCTTTTTAGCTGCATCTACTGGATTTTCATTTTGAGTTACTGGTCTTCCAACAACTAAATAGTCACACCCATTTACTATTGCATCTTTAGGAGTCATTATTCTTTCTTGATCGTTAGCTACAGACCATTTAGGTCTAACTCCAGGACAAACAGTTTTAAAATCTTGCCCACAAAGTTCTTTAATAGCTTTAGCTTCCCAAGGAGAACAAACTATTCCATCCATTCCTGCTGTCTTTGTTAATTTTGCTAAATTTAAAGCTAAATCTTTTAACGATAGATTACTCTTGAAAGTTTCTTTTAATCCATCTTCTGAAAAACTAGTTAAAATTGTTACAGCTATTGATAATATTTCAGGATTTATCTCTTTAACTTTTTTAGCTACAGATTCCATCATAGCTTTTCCACCACTAGCATGAACATTGAACATAAAAACATTTTGTTTTGCAGCAAATAATGATGCCATTGTTGTTGTGTTTGGAATATCATGAAACTTTAAATCTAGAAAAACTTTTTTTCCTTTTTCAGTTAAATAATCTACCATTTCTCCTTTTGAATTTAGAAAAAGTTCTAATCCAACTTTATAAAATGAAACTGTATCTCCTAATACATCAACTATATTTTTAGCATCCTCCATATTTGAGTAATCTAATGCTATTATTAACCTATCTTTAATATTCATTTATCCTCCCTCACTTATGTAAACTATTTATTTTGTATGTGCTGCCCCTACTATTTCCCCAATATTTTCTAAATTGTTTTCTTGACAAAACTTTTCTAATCCTGCTTTTATCTCTACTGGTAAAACTGGATTAGTAAATAAACCAGTTCCTAAAGATACCATAGTTGCTCCTGCCATCATAAATTCAATTGCATCTTCTGTAGATGAAATTCCGCCCATACCAACTATTGGAATATTTACATTTTGATAAACTTGATAAACCATTCTTAAAGCCACTGGTTTCACTGCTGGACCAGAAAATCCTCCAAATGTATTTCCTAAAACTGGTTTTCTTTTCTTTATGTCAATAGCCATTCCTAATAGTGTATTTATTAAAGAAACTGCATCTGCTCCATTCTCTTCTACAACTTTTGCTATATGTGCAATATCTGTTACATTTGGTGATAACTTAACTATTAAAGGTTTTGTAGTCACTGCCCTTACTGCTTTTGTTACAGCTCCTGCAACTTCTGGTTTAGCTCCGAAAGCCATTCCACCATCTTTAACATTTGGACAAGATATATTAAGCTCTATCATATCTACTTCTGGTATCTGTTCTACTCTTTTTGCTATCTCTACATACTCTTCAATTACTTTACCATTTATATTAACAATTATAGGCGAATCTATTCCAGATGCTTTTATCTCTTTTACAATTACATTTTCAAAATAATTTATTCCAGGATTTTCAAGTCCTACACAATTTAACATTCCACCAGGTGTTTCAGCTATTCTTGTTCCATAATTTCCATCTCTAGGTTCCATTGTAATTCCTTTTACTACAATTCCACCTAAAACATTTGGATCAAAATAATCTTTATATTCTAATCCAAATCCAAAGCAACCTGAAGATGTTACCATAGGATTTTTAAACTCTTTCCCTAAAAAGTTAGTTTTTAATCTGTTCATTTTATTCACTCCCTTATTTTCCACAACTACACCCTGTATTTTCTTTTGGATTTACATCTACTATTATTTTAGAATCAAAAACTGGTCCATCATGACAAACCTTTTTCATTCCTTCTAATGTTTTGATTGAACAACCTACACAAGCTTTAACTCCGCAAGCCATTCTCTCTTCAAGTGAAATTTCACAAAATACTCCTGCTCTTAATGATGTTTCAGCAATTGCTTCCATCATTTTATGTGGTCCACAAGTTTGAACAATATCAATTTTTTCCTCTTGTAAAATCCTATTTAAAACTGAAACTACATTTCCTTTTTCCCCTAAAGAACCATCATCAGTTGTTATATAAGTTTTTACACCTTCTAACTCTAAATTTTCGAGTATATTTAAAGCACCTTTACTTCTTCCACCTGCTATAAATATAACTTCATTTTCTTTTTTTAACTCTCTTATAAGTAACTTCGTTGGAGCAATTCCCATTCCCCCTCCAATTACAACACATTTTTTTCCTTTCAATGCTGTTGTAAATCCTGTTCCAAGTGGTCCTTGAATATTTAGAATATCTCCAGCTTCTAGTTCTTTAAACTCTTTTGTTCCTCCACCTTTAATCTCATAATAAAACTCTAAAATGTTTCTATCTTTATCTGTATAGTGAAGACTTATAGGTCTTCTTAAAATTCTTATCTCATTTTTTAATTTTAACATAAAAAACTGCCCAGCTTTCGAGTGCTGTGAAGCTTTTTTAGATTCTATTTTCATTAAATAATAGTCTTCTCCAACTTGATAATTTTCCAATACTTTACAATCTTCTAAAAACATTTTTTTCCTCCCGAATCTATCTAAAATATTTTATTTTGTTATATCTCTATTACAGTAGTAACAATACTTATGGTTATTATCCACAACATACTTATTATTAGTTTTTTCAAATTGTGTTATACATCTTTCATTTTCACAAACTACTTCTTTTGATTCTTTAATATTTTTTAAAGTTTTTTCACTTCTTGAAACCTCTACTAAGTCTAACGATATTGCAAATACCGCTTCTCTTGCTGGTACCCCATTTGCAGCTTGTTCAAAGTATTTAGCATGCTTTGTATCGTCTAAATCTATATTTATTTCATCTACTCTTGGTAATGGATGAAGTATTATCATCTCTTCTTTACATTTACCCACAATACTCTCTTTATCTAATACATAAACTCCTGCTACTTTTTGGTAATCTTCTATACTTTCAAATCTTTCTCTTTGAATTCTTGTCATATATAAAACATCTATTTCACTTAAAACTTCTTTATAATCAGATATTAGATGATACTTTATACCTTTCTCTTTCATTCCTCTTGTTATATACTCTGGAATTTGAATTACATCTGGTGCTATAAAGTAAAATTCACAGTTAAATAATTCCAATGCTTTTGTTAAAGAATGTACTGTTCTTCCGTTTTTTAAATCTCCTACAAAAGCTATTTTTCTACCTTCAACACTTCCAAGTTCTTTTACAATTGTATATAAATCCAAAAGAGTTTGAGTTGGGTGCTCATTTGCTCCATCTCCTGCATTTAAAACTGGGACTTTTGATATGTCTGCTGCAAATCTTGCTGCTCCATCTCTATTATGTCTCATAACTATTATATCTGAATAAGCTTCTGTCATCTTTATTGTATCTCTTAAAGTTTCTCCTTTTTTTAAAGAAGTTGAATCTGGAGAATCAAATCCTAAAACTTTTGCACCTAATCTATATGCAGCTGAAAAAAAAGATAATCTTGTTCTTGTTGATGGTTCGAAAAATAAGCTTCCAACTATTTTATTCTTTAAAAGTTCTTCGTTTTTATTTTCTAACTCTTTTGCTATCTTTAAAACCTCTAAAATATCCTCTTTTGTAAAATCTTTCATCGAAATAAAATCTCTCATTTTTCCTCCTTAAAAATTAACTTAAAAAAAAAGAATAGAAATTACAAGTTATTGTAACTTCTATTCTGTATATTAATATTAAAATCAAAAGATAAAAATAATGAAAATAGTGTATTTTTCTTTTTTTTGTGTTTAAAATCAAAAATACTTAACAATTTTCTCACTCTTATCCTCCTCGTTTTTTTTACGCTTTAAAAATTATAACATGCTGTTTTATATTTGTAAAGCAATATTTTTTATGGCATCTAATGCATATTCTACATCATTCTCATCATTAAAAAATCCAAATGAAAATCTTACTGTCCCTGTTTCATATGTTCCTATAGTTTTATGAGCTAAAGGAGCACAATGAAAACCTGGTCTTACCAATATTCCAAACTCTTCATCTAATATTGTTGATAAATCACTACTATCTATTCCTAAAATATTTAAACTTATTACTGGGGCTTGCTCTAGTGTTAAACTTTTATATACTTTAACCTTATCTATTTTCTCCAATCCTTCTATAAACATACGAGCTAATCTATCTTCATGATTTTTAATGTTTTGAATACCTTTTGAGTTTATGTAATCTATTCCAGCGCCTAAACTCATAATTCCAGGAGTATTTAATGTTCCCGCTTCTAAACTCTCTGGCATCTCTTTTGGCTGTCTTGATAATTTTGAAAAACTTCCAGTTCCTCCTTCTAATAATGGTTCAACTTTTATTCCCTCCCTTAAACATATAGCTCCAACACCTTGTATTCCAAATAAAGATTTATGTCCTGTTACACATAAAATATCAACGTTATCTCTCTCCATATCTATATCAATATATCCTGCACTTTGAGAAGCATCCAATATAAATAATAGCTTATATTCTTTGCATAGTTCTCCTATTTTTTTTATATTTTGAACAGTACCATTCACATTTGATATATGATTTATTACTACCGCTTTTGTTTCTTTTGTAATATTTTTTTCTAAATCTAAGTATGTATCAATAAAAGTAAGTTTTACATTTTTTTCATCTTGCATATAAAATAAAGGCCTTAGTGATGAATTGTGCTCAAAATTTGTTGTTATCACATGAGAATTTGGAGATATTCCACCTTTTATTGCAAAATTTAAAGATTCTGTTGCATTTGCTGTAAATGCCACGTTTAAACTATTTTTAACACCAAAAAAATTTGCAACTTTTTCTCTAATCTCATATATTTTTTTTCCAACTTCTATAGCTTTTCTATGCCCCGCTCTTCCTGGATTGGCATTATAATCTTTTATTGAACTATTTACAACACTATAAATAGTTTCTGGTTTTGGTGAACTTGTTGCTGAATTATCAAAATAATATGTTTTCATTTTTTTCTCCTTTAAAAATAATAAAGAGAGGATTTCTCCTCTCTTTTATCTTAGTTTATTTTAGCGAAAACTTCAACTATATTGTATAAATGATCTTTTATTCTTCTATAGTTATTTAAAATATCCATATATCCTGTACTTAGCATTGCTGGCATAACATTTTCTGATACATGCTCTAAATGAGATGCTCTTGCTCTTTTGTACTCTTCTTTTATTTGATTACATTTTTTTATTGCATCTATAAATAAATCCTTATCTCTTAACTCATAAGCTCTATTTATATCAACAAATAAACTTTCTACATTTTTATGTAATTGACTTAAAGTAGTTATCTTATACTCATTTAGTTCAATTCCGTTATCTTGCATTTTCTTTAAAGTTTTTGCAATTCTCAATAAGTAATCACTTATAGTTTCATACTCATCACAAGTTTGTAAATTTTCTCTAGTATCTTCTGTGTTAGCATAATCTAATGTTCCATTTAAAATTTTAAAGTTTACATCTGAAATTTCTTTTTGGAATAAATCTAATCTATCTTCTAATTTTTCTATTTTTCCAACTTGATTATCTATTTTTTCTTTTCCTGTAAACACTTCATTTAGTTCTACAAAAATCTCTTTTATTTGAGTTCCCATATCTAAAATCTCTTTATGTGTTTGCTCTACTACAACTGATGGCGTATCAGCCATTAAAACATCTAAATGTGTAACTCTCTCTTTAGCTATAGGTGAATCTGATTTTACAACTTTACATAAGAAATCAGCCAAATAACCAATGAAAGGTATAAACATAACTACATTTAATATATTAAACATTGTATGTGCTGTTGCTATAGCTGCTGTTAAGTTATTTGTAGGGTCTAGTATTGTTTCTAAGAACTTTAAATAAGGTCTAAATATTGTTGTTGCCCATAAAACACCAGTTATATTTATTATAGTGTGTGCATAAGCTGCTCTTTTAGCATTTGCTGTTGCATTTAATGAAGCTAATAAAGCTGTTATTGTTGTTCCTACATTTTCTCCTAATACTAATGCTACTGCTGTTGGATAATCAATTAATCCTTGAACAGCCAAAGTTATTGTGATACCTAATGTTGCTGATGATGATTGAACTACTGCTGTTAAAAGTGCTCCTACTGCAGCTGCTTTTAATACTCCAAAATATGTATCAGCTGTAAAAGCATGGAATAGTGATACAAACTCTGGTAATGATCTTAATGGCTTTAATCCATCACTCATTAATTCTAATCCAAAGAATATTAATCCTAATCCCATTATTGCCATTGCTCTTGTTCTAGCTTTTTCACTAGTGAAGAACATTGTAGAAATTGCTGCTGCTCCAGCCATAGGAAGTCCATATTTACCTATTTTTAAAACTAAAATCCAACCTGTTATAGTAGTTCCTATATTAGCTCCTAATATAACTCCTAAAGCTTGCTTTAATGACAATAACGAAGCATTAACAAATCCTATTGTCATTACAGTACTTACAGATGATGATTGAACTAAACCTGTTACAAATACTCCCATTACTATCGCTAATAAACGATTTGTTGTAAGCACTGCTAAGATTTTTTTCAATCTCTCTCCTGCCATTTTTTGCATTCCTTTAGACATGTTTTCCATTCCATACAAGAATAGTCCAAGTCCTCCTAGAACTTTAAAAAAGATATCTAAGTACATTTTTCCTCCTGAATTCTATTTTTTATTTTAATTTCCTAATTAATTGTGAACTAGCTAGATTTTATCATGTATTTAAAAAATTGTAAAATAAAAAACCAACTTTTGACCTAATTTTTACACAATTTTTACATTGGACTTTTTTTTCATTAATAAAAATATCATTAAGTTTGTATTTTTTCTATATATGTAATATAATTAATATAAAAAACTTAATAATATTAAGGATTCAAGGATGTGAAAAATGATAAAAGGTAATGTTGAAGGAGTTAGAGATTCTATTTTAGCTGAATTAGATACTATTTATACTATGAATGTTGAAAAAGGGAAGCTTGTTAATCCTGAAATTGTTGGACTTATTACTGATATTACGAGACTTATTAATCGTGAAATTAGTGTTTCTATTGATAGAAAGGGAAAAATTTTAGAAGTATCAATTGGTGATAGTAATAGTGTTGAGCTACCTATCCTAGAAATTACAAGTAAAAAATTGAGTGGTGTTAAAGTTATTCATACCCATCCAAACGGATACTCTAAACTTTCTATGATTGATATTTCGGCTCTTTTAAAATTAAAATTAGATGCTATTTTAGCTATTGGTGTTGGAGAAAATGAAATCACTGGAATTAACGTTGGATACTGTAAAATTGAAAATCAAGAGCTTACTTACGAAGAGCTTCACAATCTTTCTTTAGAGAAAACTTTATCAATTGATTATCTTGATAAAACACTAGAGATTGAAGCTGAGCTTAGAAAAACTGACGTTATTGAAGATGATAGTGAGTATGCTATTATTGTTGGTGTAGATTCTGAAGAAAGTTTAGATGAGCTTGAAGAGTTAGCAAGAGCTTGTGAGGTTAATGTTGCTGGAAGAATTTTCCAAAAGATTAAAAGAATTGATAATATTTTCTATATTGGTAGTGGAAAAGTTAAAGAACTTGCTTTACTTAGACAAATTAAAAATGCTAATCTTATAATTTTTGATGAAGAACTTAGTGGTGTTCAAATTAAAAATTTAGAAGCTGTTACTGGTTGTAAAGTTATTGATAGAACTATTTTAATATTAGAAATATTTGCTAGAAGAGCTAAAACTAGAGAAGCTAAAATTCAAGTTGAATTAGCACAGCTTAAATATAGAAGCCATAGACTTATTGGTCTCGGAAGTGTTATGTCTAGAACTGGTGGTGGAATTGGTACTAAAGGTCCTGGTGAGAAAAAACTAGAGATTGATAGAAGAAGAATTAAAGATGATATTTTCGCTCTTAAACAAGAGTTAGAAAAAATTAAAAAAATTAGAGCTCTGCAAAGAACTAAAAGAGAAAGCTCAGGTATTCCTAGAGTATCTCTTGTTGGATATACGAACGTTGGTAAATCTACTCTTAGAAATCTTCTAGTTGATATGTATCCAAGTGATAATACTGTGAAAAAAGAAGCTGTTTTTGCTGAAAATATGCTTTTTGCTACTCTAGATGCAACTACAAGAACTATGGTTTTACCCGATAAGAGAATTACAGCTTTAACGGATACTGTTGGTTTTGTTAGAAAGTTACCTCATGATCTTGTAGAAGCTTTCAAATCTACTCTTGAAGAGGTTATATTCTCTGATCTTCTTGTGCATCTTGTTGATGCTTCAAGTGATACTGTAGTTAAACAAATTACATCTGTTGAAAATGTTTTAACTGAATTAGGTGCAATTGATAAGCCTACTATTTTAGCTCTTAATAAGTGTGATGTTGCTACTGAAGAACAGATTCAAAAATTAAAAGAATTATATTCACATATGGATATTATTGAAATTAGTGCTCGTAATGAAATGAATATAGATTTATTAATGGATAAGGTTATGAACTCTCTTCCTAGAACAATGAAAAGAGTTGAAATGCTTATACCTTATTCTGAAAGTTCTATAAACGCTTACTTACATAGAAATGCTATTATAGAAACTGAATCTTATGAAGCTGAAGGAACACTTGTCGTAGCTACTTTAAGTGATGAAGCATATAACAAATGTATTAATTTTGTTTTAAAAGAGATTTAATAATTTTTAAAAAATATTGTTGACATTTCTTAAAAATTATGGTACTATTATTTTGTGATTGCGGGAGTAGCTCAGTTGGTAGAGCGTCAGCCTTCCAAGCTGAATGTCGCGAGTTCGACCCTCGTCTCCCGCTCCATAAAATATTTTGGTACTTTTGCCCCGTTCGTTCAACGGTTAGGACAATAGATTTTCACTCTATAGACAGGGGTTCGATTCCCCTACGGGGTACCATTTGGGGATATAGCTCAGTTGGGAGAGCGACGCACTTGCACTGCGTAGGTCAGCGGTTCGACTCCGCTTATCTCCACCATTGCCTAGATAGCTCAGTTGGCTAGAGCACCCGGTTCATACCCGGGCGGTCGAAGGTTCGAATCCTTTTCTAGGCACCATTTAGAATTTTAACACTCTTAAAGGGTGTTTTTTTTTATAAAAATATCGGTCACTACATATAGTAGTGACCGATATTTTTATTTGTCATATTTTATGTATTTTAAAACTTGGATTATCAATGTTGGAATAAACGCCAGTACAGATATTTCAATAAAATTGTATGTGCTAAGTTTCTGAATTGCAAACATTTTATGGAAAATTGGTATCAATAAAACTATATATAGTAATGCTGTTCCTAATAAAAATGCATAGATACTAAACATATTTTTTGTTATTCCTAATTTAAATACAGAACCATTTCCTCTACAATTGAATCCATGGAAAAGTCTTGCTAAACACAATGTTGAAAATGCCATTGTACTCGCTAATTTTGAATCTCCATTTTTATACCCATAATAAAAAGCTATTACAGTTACTGCCGCTATAAGCAACCCTTCCATTAATATTCTACTAGAAAGTTGCTTATCCAATAAAGGTGCATTAGCTTCTCTTGGCTTTTCACTTAATACATCTCCATAAGACGGTTCCATTCCTATTGCTATTGCTGGTAAACTATCAGTAAGTAAGTTTATAAATAATAGATGTACTGGTGCAAATATAACTGGCAACCCCATTAAAGAGGCATAAAAAACTGCTAAAATTCCTGCTGTATTTCCAGATAATAAAAATCTTATAGAGTTTTTTATATTTGCATATAAATTTCTTCCTGTTACTAC
>JBOFYP010000060.1:0-1019 GCA_051654725.1 Cetobacterium sp. | reverse complement strand
CACCCTAATAGAGGGTGGGGCTTCGTGGGAAGTATCTTAGCAATCTAAAATATATTGACCACGCTCTACGGAGAGTCCCTCTCCTGGATATATTTTAATAAGCTAATAGAGCTCTACCAGCTTCACGAATGTTTATACTCCCATTTAAGTCACGGTCTATCTCAGAGTTACACTCTTCACATCTATAGACTCTTTCTGACAATGCTAATTCTGTTTTAATGTTTCCACAAATTGAGCAAGTTTTTGAAGATGGAAACCACTTATCCACTTTTATAACCTGCTTACCACAAAACATAGCCTTGTATTGGAGCATAAGTGCGAACATTCCCCAGCCGTTGTCAGAAACAGATTTCCCAAAATTTAATGCTCGGCTCATACCTCTCATATTGAGATCTTCTATGATAATAGCATTATATTTTGTAACTAGTTCTTTTGATAACTTATGAAGAAAATCTTTTCTACTGTTTTTGATAGACTGGTGAATTTTAGCAACTTTTAATTTAGCCTTATTCCAATTGCTAGAGAATTTAACTTTACGAGATAGTTCTCTCCCAGCTTTAGCGAGCTTAGTTTCTAATTTTCTGAAAAATCTAGGATAATCAGCTCTTTGGTTCTCAGAGCTAACGAACAATTCTTTCATAGAAAAATCAAGCCCAACAATATTGTTATCGCTAGGTACTGGAACTATATCTGCCACGAATTCTGTGAGTACAGAAACGTAAAAAGCCCCATTAGGTTCTCTACTAATAGTGGCAGATTTAATTATATAATTTTGAGGTATCAATCTATGAAGTTTAATTTTAACTAATCCCAACTTAGGAAGTTTAATAAAATTACCCTCAATTCTGATGGAGTTATTAACAGAATTTGTAGTGTATGATTTTTTAGCTGTTTTCTTAGATTTATATCTTGGAAAAGCTGTTCTTTTCTGAAAGAAGTTAGTAAAAGCTGTTTTGACATTCATTTGAACGTTTGCTAAAGCTAAACTATCAACTTCTTTTAAGAATTGGAATTCAGGC
>JBOFYP010000059.1:0-3568 GCA_051654725.1 Cetobacterium sp. | reverse complement strand
GTGTTATATTGGATTCGCTCCATAGACTTTGAGATCTTAAATATTTTTGTCTAAGGTTTGTTGTTCCAGATGTACCTTTAAAATATACATATGTTGTTTGTTCGTTTTCTATAGTTGAAATTATAATAGAGTTTCTATTCAATTTTTCTAATGGAAGTAGATTGTGTGCTGTAAAAATTAGTTGTCCTTTTGCATATTTTGAAAGTTTTTCCAATAATGTTGCTAAAAGATATTCAAAAATATGAATATCTAATTCATCTATGAGTACTATAGCTCTCTCATCTTGAACATAATAAACTAGGGCTGATAAAAGTGAAATAAGTTTAATTATCCCTGTAGATTCATTTTCTATCGCTATTTTCTTTCCATTTTTTTCCACATAAATACTTACAGCTATTTTTTTACTATCATTTTCTATTCGATCATATTTTTTCTCTAATATAAGTTTAGAATCTGGAATAATAACTGAGAATATATCTCCTATTTGAGCTATTATTTTTTCTAAATCCATAACAATATTTTCTTCATAGATATTACTTCTATTTTTTCCGAAGCTGATAGGAAGTGTGCCATGAGCATTGTCTGTATGGGCTTTAAGAGGTAATAAAATCTCTAAATTATATAATGCCTGCTCCTTTAAAGTAACTACAAACATTGTCATAACTGCAGCTTTTACTTTTTCCCAATGAACCAAAAATAGAGAAATTTCTGAGTTTACCTCATCCTTATCAGTTTCTTGTAGTTGCTCATAGACTAAAGAAAGTAAGCTATTTAATTTATCAAATTCAAAATAGAGACTTTTCAAAGATATTTCTTTAATTTTTAAAATTTCTTCGATTGCTTTATTATTTTTATTATTAAATTTTCCTTTAAAATTAATCATAGGAATTATTACTTCAGGACTATTATTTACTGATACTATATTTTTAAATATACTTTTTTTAATTATTTCTCTATACAAAAACTCCTCATTAGTTACAAAAATATTTTCTGAATTTAATCTATCTTTTTGAAAAGATAGCTTCAATTTATAGTGATACTCATTATCTTGTAACGTAGCCTCAAGAGACATCGTGTTTGAATCAATATTAATTAATCTACTGATTTTATTTTTTAATTCCTCACTCTGCTCTTTACTTTTTAAAGGATTGAAATATAGTCTTATAACATCAAGAGCTTCAATTACAGCTGTTTTTCCAGTTCCATTTGGACCATATATTCCAGATAGATTACTTTTAAAGTCTATTTTACTACTTTTTATATTTTTAAAGTTTTCCATTTTCAATGATAAAATTTTCATTTGTATTCACTCCATATTTTTAAATATTTTTAATTTTATAATTAATTTTACCACTTTATCTATTAAAATCCAAATTTTAAGTTTAATTTTTAATTTTTTAAGATAAAAAAACTTAATTTTATAAAAAATACAAATGTAAAACATTTTTAACTTTAAAATATATATTTTATTTTAATTTATATTTTAAATCTCTAAGACTTTCTAACCATATAACTATATTAATAGCTGTTTTATCCACATCTATAATATTCATTTCATTAATAACAATATAATCTTTTATTACAGCTTGTGTCATCCAAGTTCCTCTAGCAAATCTAGAAGGTTTTTGTATTTTATCTCCATAATTTTCTTTCAATATATCTAAGCCTTTATATAACAATGAAATATCTTTGTTGTCACTCCAAACTTTAAAAGTAAACTTTAAATTTTCATAAATACTTTTTTCTGAATTTTGAACAGATTCTAATTGTAAATAGTATCCATAATCTTCAAAATCAAGAACATTTTCGAAATGATAACACATAAATCCACCATTCTGATTAGGGACATATGTCCAATTAAATATGATATCTTTTGGCATCTTTCCTTCATATTTTAATTTTACAAAAACTTTATCTAATTCATTATAAAATCCAATAATCTCATTCCATGTAAAACTCTCTTTTTTTAAGTTTCTATTTTTAAAGTTTTCTCTTTCGTTTTGGAGATCTTTTAAATTTAATAGATAATCTTGGAACAGAATATTAGAACCTTCGTATTTTTCAAATATTTCAATAATTTCCTCTCTTAATAAAGTTTCAATATTTTTTCTATCTTTGATTAATGAGATATTGGTATAGCTTTCATCTCCAGTTTTGTAATAAATACAATAAACATTCTGCTCTAATGCGTTAAATTTTTTTATAACTTTTTCTCTATACTCATTCATTTGATTTTGTCTTTCAGATGTAAAGGTTTTATCTTCTATAATTATATAGATACTTTCATTTATTATTAATAAAATATCAATCGCCATATATTGTTTTTTTATTTTTAAACTATTTATTTTGATATTTTCAATGTTTAATTTTTTGAAAAGATTATGAATAAAAAATTTAGCAAAATTGTATTCTGGTATATGTTTTGTTTTCCATATATCATCGTAATAGTCTAATACATAACATAAAAAAGCATCTTGAGATAATTCAGTTGTGGCAAATTTAAAAATATTCGGTCTCATTTTTTTCCTCCATAATTTTTTTATATTTTAGTCATTTTCTATACCGTAAATAGAAATTACAGTTTCATCTAATGAAATATCAGGATTGCAATGAATTCCAACAAAAACATTTTTCACGTTATTTTGGAGTTTACTTTTGATATTTTCAACTATATTAGAAGCTTCCATTAAACCATCACTGCCCATTATACTTACAATTAATCTTTTTGGATTATTGCTCTTAATATTTTCTGAAAAATTATAATCTTGAGAAGTCCCTCTAGGAATTGTATAATTGTCTAGAACGACTCTTCCTGCACTAAAAAGAGTTGCTCTAAGGTCTGCCCAATCCATTCCTATCATCTGATACTTTGAAAGCAGATACATAAAACCTTGTATAGATGCAATAACATTTTTTTCATCTTTAGCAACAAAATAGTAATCATAAATAGAATCATATCTATCTGTTTTTGTAGAATAGTCTTCAGCATCAATAATAACAGGAATTGGGAATAACCCCTTTATTTCTCCAATCTTTCTTACAGCTACATTCAAACGATAACTTCCTAAATTTTGAAAGCTATCTCTATTAAGAACAATATAAACAGTGTTTAGTATTGAGGTATCTAAAACTTTTAAAAATTTTAGATTTTGGAAATCTTCTATTTCAAAATTTAAAATATCAGCTCCAATGTGAAAAGAATCAGAACCAATCTCACTTTCATCACTTACTCTAGTTTTTAAACTTAATGTATTTCCAATATTGATAACAGTTGTTAAATGGTTATTTTCAGTCATAACTCCTCCTATATTTTTATACCGTTCTAAATAATTAACGTTTAAGATTGCTTTGAAACGCTAAATTTATTTGATTTTTTTAACTTCACTTATATTATACATAAAAAACATATTAAAAAATATATTTTATAAATTTTTTACACTTTTTTCTTGTTTGTAATATTTATAGTATTTACAGTATTTACGGGTTCTGAATCCTCAGCAAAATCAATGGCTCAGATACTACATCTACGTAGAAATAAATCCTAACTACGTAGAAATAAATCTTTAAA
>JBOFYP010000058.1:0-1203 GCA_051654725.1 Cetobacterium sp. | reverse complement strand
TTAGTGACGTATGTTTTACCTGGAACTAGTTCTAAGGCCATGGTGTTTCCTTTGGTTAATAAACATGTTTAGAGGACAGAGATAAATGGTAGTCTATCCTTTTGATCCACAGTGTCGATTAGAGTCCAATTGGATACCTAAGGAGACACTGTCTGCGTTTCCGTCCAATGCAACACGTACGATGGTACCATTGCACGCACCGTTCTATGCCAAGAACTGTAAAGTGTTCAAGGGTAACAATGAGTTAATTCTCGGTAAAGACTACGAGTTCTCAATCGAACATAAAGTAGCTTCACATCGCACTGGGTTCCGCATCTATGGCGGTATTACAATCATCCGGGATGAATTGATCCCACCTTTCACAGTAGCGTATCACCCACAAGGTGGTACGTTTGAGGCAACCGCCTCTCAAATCAAAACATACCTAGATAAAAAACTAGATATCTGGGAATCTAGCTGGGAAGCACTTATTAACAGTGACTACTATCCAGCAGTCAAGATTCTATACGATATCGAAGCTTTTAGCAGCGAACCAGACGTTATTAAGGCAATCGGTTCATTAGAAACAGCAGTCAAATCAAAAGACGAAAGTACCGAAATCAGATTCGCGTTGTTCAAAACACGAATCGATAATCTACGTAAGGATGTAGAGCGGTTACGTCTAGATGAACACATTGCTAAGACACGCAATGCACATGGCACAAAAGCACATCATGTCGGTGCATTGAGTAAGGAAGGCATTGCAGCTAACTCAAAGCGTATCGGTGGTCTTAACGAAAGCGAGTTTATGAATCGCTTATTCGCAGAGATCCCGCCTATCAAAGATCAATTCACTGATAAGTTCAAACAAGGTGAAGATCTAAAGACCGACACTAAGTTGGTTATTGACGATGGTGTCTTAACCTTTGGTGATAGCGTTACCATTGAAATGGATGACGAGCACTTTAGTCAATTAGGCGACAACGGCTTAGCAATGGTTGCAGATGCTGATGCCAAGACACCTGGCACAGTATTGCAAGTGTTAGCAGGCGGTAATGAACTAACCATTACCTCAACAGGTAGTGTGCAGGATAACCGTAAGCTCAAGGTTAATGAAGAAGAAATCATTACCGAGAACACACTCAAGCAGTTTGCGTATGCAATCATCAATAAAGATGAAGAGAGTATCTCTACAACGAAGACTGCATCAATTGAGTTCATTGG
>JBOFYP010000057.1:0-6567 GCA_051654725.1 Cetobacterium sp. | reverse complement strand
ATGGTGCCGCTTATCGGAGTCGAACCAATTACCTACTGATTACAAGTCAGTTGCTCTACCAGGTGAGCTAAAGCGGCATATGGTGGTGAGAGAAGGATTCGAACCTTCGAAGGCAGAGCCGTCAGATTTACAGTCTGATCCCTTTGGCCGCTCGGGAACCTCACCAGCTTATTAAATTAATGGTACCCCGTAGGGGAATCGAACCCCTGTCTATAGAGTGAAAATCTATTGTCCTAACCGTTGAACGAACGGGGCATATATGGCTGGGGTGGCTGGATTCGAACCAACGCATGACGGAGTCAAAGTCCGTTGCCTTACCGCTTGGCGACACCCCAAAATTTTAAATGGTCGGAATAGCAAGATTCGAACTTGCGGCCCCCTGCTCCCAAGGCAGGTGCGCTACCGGACTGCGCTATATTCCGTACTATTTTTTATTTTAGAATCAACAATTTGCTGCTGACAAAAATAATAGTACCATAACTTTTAAACAATGTCAACATAAAATATTTAATTATATAATATTTTTTTATTATTTATAAATTCTTTACTTCTTATACTGATTTTAAAAAAATTTATAGATTTAGTTAAATTTATAAAAGTAATAGTAATTATGTTTTTAGATAAGGGTATATTGAGATATTTAATTTAAGAATTAGATTTTAGATATATTGTGTATTTTAAAGAGAATCTCAATTTTAAGTTAATAAGTTAAATCTAAAGTTTGAAAATTTGGTTAAATATTTATAGATTTAAATCATCTAGTTTTTTAGATTAAATTTATAATATTACAATAGGGTTGTTAGCAAATTTACAAAAAGGATTGTTTATAGTTGTTTTTTTGTTTATAGTTGTTTATATTGTTGTGCGGGCAAAAAAAATCATAAAAAAAGCAAACGGACTATTATAAATAAAGGCCTAGATTTAATTTGAGTTCAAAAAAATAGTAACCGTCGGTGTTGTATATCTATTGCCACTTCTGTTGTATATCTATTGCCACTTCTGTTGTATAAAAAAGCCACTTCTGTTGTATAGTTATAGACCTTACTGTTGTAGATATTTTGAGTTTAAAAAATGTCCTTATGTGCGTACTAGATTAAAATAAATTAGATTAAAAAAGTAGAAATTATACAACACAAGTGGGAAAAATGCTTGAAAATACTCTGGTTTTAATGTAAAATAGTTGAGTAAGCAGAAAGTATACAACATAAAAGGGTTGGTGAAAATGAAAAAAATTAAAAAATATGATATTCCTATGAATGAAGTTATTGATACTGGTCCTAGTGAAATCGTAGAAAAATTTTTAGATGTTTCTGAAATTGAAAATGAAAAAAACCATAGTTTGGTTAGAATCGATATAAATATGATAGAGTATCCTCTTTTTACAAAAAGTACAAGTAAAAAGAAAAATCAGATAATAAGATATTTTTTTAATAGATCTAAAGAAGCATATATTCAAGTTAATCCAACTTCAGGGGATTATATTCCAGGAGAGTTGGAGGAAAGAGTTTTTATTGCTTTATTGAAAATAATGAGAGATAAAAGATATAATAATATGTTTTACACAACAATTAGTGAAATATTAACAAATATGGGAATTGCCCAAGAATCATTTAAAGGATTTTATGGAAGAATTTCAAAAGCTTTATTACGTTTGTCTCAAACAAGTTATACATTTAAGAACTCTTTATATTCAAATAAAATTAAAGGTATTATTGAAGAGCAGATAAATACAAATATAATGAATATTCATATGATTTCCTTGAAACAAGCAAGAGAATCAGAAAAAGAATTATTTAGTGATAGAAGAATAAAAGAAGTTATAAAAGTTTCTATTTCAGAGCATTTTTATGACAATATTATAAGAAAAGGTTATTTAGTTTATGATTCTCAGCTTTTATTAAGTATGGAGAATCCTATAACAAGAGCTTTGTATATGCTTATAAATAAATTGAGATTCAATAGAATGCATATAAAAGTTTTATCAATGAATCTGATTAAAAGAATTCCGTTGAGTGAAAATATTCAAAAAATAGGAAGAACCATAAAAATTATAGATAAAAGTTGCCAAGAATTAAAAAAAATGAATTTAATTCAAGATTATGCTGTTATTAAAAATAGTAAATGGGTTGAATCTGAATTCGAATTTCATTTTAATGAAACTCATAATGAGGTAAAACAAACATATTTTTTTGATGATAAAAATCATTTTGATAATCTATTAATAACACATACTGATAGTGGAGTAGATTTAAAAAAAGATGGGAACGAGCAATTTGAAGCTGTGAAAGCTGAAACTGTGGACAGAATTCCAACTAATCAAAAATTAGAAGAGATATTTAAAATATTGCCAACGAAAGCTAGGGAATTAAAAACATTGCCAAAAGTAATAAAAGACGGAATTAGGCAGTATGGTTTCGAGCATATAAAATTAGTTTCAGAGTATGTAAAAGCTCAGAAAGTTAGTAATATAAGGAGTTATATGATGCAAGCCTTATCAAAAGGTTGGGCAGAAGATTATATAGTTCAGAAAAAAATTAGTACATCACAGAAGGCTAAAAACGAAACTCTTGATTTAAGAGAGTTTGAAGTTCAGCCAATAGAAAGTGTAGATTTATTCCAAAATCATCTAGAGGTTCAAGAATTTTTATCAACAGCTTCAGTAGAGATAAAATTAAAAATAGAGCAAGATGCATATAAAGATTATATAAAAATGTGTGGAATAGAAGGAAAAATTCAAAAAATGGCCTTTAGTGCAGCAAAGGAAAAGATAATAAAGGACTATTTATCTAAAAATTTAGCTAACTATACAGCACAAACGGCAATAAATCTTGAAATGGATAATGTCAATAGTAATAAGTTTGAAGATATACAAGTTTTAGAATTTGTTTCACCAAGTAAAGAAAAAATTGAAAATTCAAAAACAGCAGAAAAAATTCTAAAAATAGAAGATTCAAAAATTGAATCCGAAATTGTTAAAGCCCAGAAGGTCAATAATCCAAAAGTTATTTTCCAAGAAATGCATACAGCACAAACGGGCAGAATTCAAGAAATAAAAAAGGTGTACCGAAATATGTCTATGTTCCAGCTAGATATACTTGATATTTTAGAAGGTGAAAATATAAAAGAAGTTAATAAGATAATTAGGTTGTTAAGTATAACCAAATTCTTTGAAGGTGAATTAGGTGATTTACATATTACTTTAGAATACAATGAAGATGAAGAAAGTATCATAAAAATAACATCAATTAAATAAATGACCTTTTATGCTGTATACGAAAAAAGGATAAATCCATTAATATGAGATTTATCCTTTTTTTCATTACTCAGCTACTGATGAAATATAACTTTTTCTTTCGTTAGAAAGTAAATATTCATATTTTTTTTCTTCATTTTCAGGAGTTTTGATTAAAATTTCAAATTTACCTTCTGAAACTTCTGTCATACTAATGATATCAAAATTATCAATATCTAATTCTTCAGAGATAGAATCTAAAAATTCTGCCTCAATATCAAATTCAAAATATTCGTTGTTGTGCTCTATTACATAATAAAAATCTGAATAGTTAAATAATTTCATTGTTGGTTCTCCTATGTTAACTTTTTAGTTTGATTGTTCAATTTCACTCAATAAGTTTTTAATTTCATGATTAAGCATAGCTATTTTTTCATATACAGTTTTAGCTTTATTAGAATCTAAATTTGAAGATTCCATTTTATTTTCAATTAAACTAGATATATTCAGGTTTAATTTATTAAATAATTTTTCAATTGAATCAAATTCAGAAGCTTTAAAAATATTTGGTTTAAAATCATTTTTTAAAGATATATATTCTTTTCTTGTTTTTATTTTCTTACTTAAAACAGCATCTATAAGTTCTTTATCAGCGTTAGGTAAAGAAATTTCATAAGTTAATGAAAGAGGAAGAGATTCAAAATAGAGTTCATCTTCGATTGTTAAACAAAAATTTTGCATAAATTTAAAACGATTAATTAATCTTTCTGCACTTTTTTTTCCAATTTTCATGTGGTCTAACCAAATTCCAAAAGTTCCAGTTTTGTTAGCAGCATATTTTTCATTTGCTTCTAAAAGTATTTCACCAGCTCTTGTATGATAATTACTTTTGGCAATATGTAAAAGAGATTCGTATCGAATAAGATCTGTTTTCATTTCTAAATCTTGGATATCATTATAGTCAAAAAAAACATCACATTCGGGTAAAAAATCTTTTTCAATAACTGTTATTTCAATTTCTTTAACTTCAGTTATTTGTTTTATAAGAGTTTCTTTTTTTTTGAAAGAATCCTGTTTTAAACGTTCTAATACGTTCATTTTTTTATTACTCATTTATAATCCCACCAAGTATTTCACCATAAAGACTTTGAAGAATTTCAGCTTTTTTAGAATTAGTTTCCCAAATAGTCTTTCCTTTTTCTGATAATTGTTCTTCAATAACACTTTCAGGAATGGGATTAGTTAATATAACTCCTGTATCCTCAAAGAATGTTTTTAAATTATGGAAATATTCACGAGAAATTTTTGTATTTCTATATAAATTAGGTACAATTTGAGTAATTTTTTTACCTTCAGCTTTTTCAATTAATCTAGTTATTCCAGCAGTACTTAATTTATCTAATTTGATTGGAACTATTATTTCGTCAGTAATTTCTAGAATAATATCGTTAAGAACATTAAATACAGGAGCACAATCGACAATTATAAAATCGTATTCATCTTTTAGTGAATCGAAAGCTTTTACAATTTTATTTTTTAGATTTGTTCCAAAAGTATCGGTTTCAACGGGGAAATAATCTAGATTTTTTCTAATTTTTATTCTAACGTCTTCTCCATTTTGAACAAAAGATTTAAATCCTTTTCCGCCTTCAAACCATCCACCTAGAAGAATTAAACTGTCATTTTGAGCATCGGATGTTATTAATGCAATTTTAAAATCAAGCATAGCGAGACCGTGTGCAATATTTTTTGATAAAGTTGATTTCCCAACTCCACCTTTATTATTTTTTATAGTTACAATTTTCCCCATTTTCAACGCTACTAAAAAGTAACGTTTTTCACCTCCTTTTTTTTCTAATTATAGTATAAGTCAAAAAATGAAAATAATCAATTTTCTTTTTAGAATTTCTATTTCCTATTCAAATTTTTTGATATAAAAAAGGTATGGAGAAATTGAACTGAACCCGAATAAATGAACTCAGCAATTATCTACCTTTTTTCTTCTATAGTAGTTTTCTCAAAATTCTTTTGGAGTTAACTCTCCTAGCTTTTTATATTGCGACAAATTGTCGTCATTCAATTTCAGCAACCTTTTTCTTAGCTTTTTAATATTGCGACAAATTGTCGTCATTCAATTTGTCCAACCTTTCTCCTAGCTTTTTTATATCACGACAAATTGTCGTCATTCAATTTCACAACCTTTTTCTTAGCTTTTTTATATCACGACAAATTGTCGTCATTCAATTTGTCCAACCTTTTTCTTAGCTTTTTAATATCACGACAAATTGTCGTCATTCAATTTGTCCAACCTTTCTCCTAGCTTTTTATATCACGACAAATTGTCGTCATTCAATTTGTCCAACCTTTCTCCTAGCTTTTTATATCACGACAAATTGTCGTCATTCAATTTCAGCAACCTTTTTCCAAGCTTTTTTATATCACGACAAATTGTCGTCATTCAATTTGTCCAACCTTTTTCCAAGCTTTTTTATATCACGACAAATTGTCGTCATTCAATTTGTCCAACTCTCCTAGCTTTTTATATCACGACAAATTGTCGTCATTCAATTTGTCCAACCTTTCTCCTAGCTTTTTAATATTGCGACAAATTGTCGTCATTCAATTTCAGCAACCTTTTTCTTAGCTTTTTAATATTGCGACAAATTGTCGTCATTCAATTTGTCCAACCTTTTTCCAAGCTTTTTATATCACGACAAATTGTCGTCATTCAATTTGTCCAACCTTTTTCCAAGCTTTTTTATATCACGACAAATTGTCGTCATTCAATTTGTCCAACCTTTTTCCAAGCTTTTTATATTGTGACAAATTGTCGTCATTCAATTTCAGCAACCTTTTTCTTAGCTTTTTAATATTGCGACAAATTGTCGTCATTCAATTTGTCCAACCTTTTTCCAAGCTTTTTATATCACGACAAATTGTCGTCATTCAATTTCAGCAACCTTTCTCCTAGCTTTTTATATCACGACAAATTGTCGTCATTCAATTTGTCCAACCTTTCTCCTGACTTTTTTATATTGTGACAAATTGTCGTCATTCAATTTGTCCAACCTTTTTCTTAGCTTTTTTATATCACGACAAATTGTCGTCATTCAATTTGTCCAACCTTTTTCTTAGCTTTTTTATATCACGACAAATTGTCGTCATTCAATTTCACAACCTTTCTCCTAGCTTTTTATATCACGACAAATTGTCGTCATTCAATTTGTCCAACCTTTTTCTTAGCTTTTTTATATCACGACAAATTGTCGTCATTCAATTTGTCCAACCTTTTTCTTAGCTTTTTTATATCACGACAAATTGTCGTCATTCAATTT
>JBOFYP010000056.1:0-1764 GCA_051654725.1 Cetobacterium sp. | reverse complement strand
TTCTCCTTATGATTTATCTAGGGGAAGAATAGTATACAGAAAAAAGTAAAGTTATGATCACGAGAGGAGGTAATTAAGTGAAAGTAAGAGTATCAATTAAGCCTATTTGTGACAAATGTAAAGTTATCAAGAGACACGGAAAGATCAGAGTTATCTGTGAAAATCCTAAGCACAAACAAGTACAAGGATAACTTGAAAAGTTTTGCAAACTAGTACTGACATGGGAAGTACTGTAAAGGTATGTTAGGCTGTAGAGCTAGTACTCGAGAGAGGCATACCGAAGAAAGTCTTAGTCGGTTTATATACTGACGGATATATAAAATTTTCGGAAGAGGAGGAAAAATTTTGGCTAGAATCGCAGGAGTAGATATTCCTAGAAACAAAAGAATAGAAATTTCTTTAACTTATGTTTATGGAATTGGAAAACCAACTTCACAAAAAGTATTAACAGAAGCGGGAGTAAACTTTGACACTAGAGTAAAAGATTTAACTGAAGAAGAGTTAAATAAAATCAGAGCCATTGTTGAAACTATCAAGGTAGAGGGAGATCTTAGAAAAGAGATCAGACTTGCAATAAAGAGACTTATGGATATCAGATGTTACAGAGGTTCAAGACATAAGATGAACTTACCTGTAAGAGGACAAAAGTCAAAGACAAATGCAAGAACTAGAAAAGGACCTAAAAAACCTATAAAGAGATAGTTTTAAGCTAATTATAGTAGTAGTTAAAGAACGGAATTTTATCGTAAGGAGGTAGCTTAAAATGGCTAAGAAAAAAGTAGCTAAAATCAAGAAGAAACTGAAAAATATTCCTAACGGAGTAGCTCATATACACTCAACTTTCAACAATACAATAGTAGCAATTACTGATGTAGAAGGTAAAGTAGTAAGCTGGAAATCAGGAGGAACTTCTGGTTTCAAAGGAACTAAAAAAGGAACTCCATTTGCGGCTCAAATCGCAGCAGAGCAAGCAGCTCACATCGCAATGGAAAACGGAATGAAAAAGGTTGAAGTTAAAGTGAAAGGACCTGGATCAGGTAGAGAAGCTTGTATCAGATCTTTACAAGCAGCTGGATTAGAGGTTACAAAAATAACTGACGTAACTCCAGTTCCACATAACGGATGTAGACCACCAAAAAGAAGAAGAGTGTAATAACACTTTCTGAGCTCATTATCGTAGTATTTATTAAGTGTAAGGAGGAAAAATAAAGAGATGGCAAGAAATAGACAACCTGTTTTAAAGAAATGTAGAGCTCTTGGAATTGATCCAGTTATCTTAGGAGTAAATAAATCTTCTAATAGAGGACCAAGACCAAATGCTAACAAGAAGCCTACAGAGTATGCAATTCAGTTAAACGAAAAGCAAAAAGCTAAATTTATATACAATGTAATGGAGAAGCAATTCAGAAAATTATATGAAGAGGCTTCAAGAAAGGATGGAGTTACTGGTTTAACTTTAATCCAAAATTTAGAGAGAAGATTAGAGAACGTAGTTTACAGACTAGGATTCGCTAAAACTAGAAGACAATCTAGACAAATCGTATCTCATGGACACGTAGCTGTTAACGGAAGAAAAGTTAACATCGCATCTTATAGAGTAAAAGCAGGGGACGTTGTATCTGTAATTGAGAACTCAAAGAACATTGAGTTAATCAAATCTGCAGTAGAAGAGAAAACAGTTCCAGCATGGTTAGAGTTAGATAAAGCTAACTTCGCAGGAAAAGTTCTTCAGAACCCAACTAAAGACGATTTAGATTACGATCT
>JBOFYP010000055.1:0-1706 GCA_051654725.1 Cetobacterium sp. | reverse complement strand
TTTTAGTTTCACCTCCTATTTTTATTTTCTAAAAACATTGTAACATATTTTTCAATACAAAAAAAGATACTTTCTTCATTTTTTTGAAAAAAGTACCTTTTTTATTAAAATTTCTTATTTAGTAGCTGAGTAGTTACTTTTTAATATCAGAAAAAAATATAAAGAAAAAAGGCATCCAGAAGCGGATGCCTTTCTTTTAAAAATTAGTGTGGTAGTCCTAATTTTTAAAAGTTCTTATATTTATTACTTAGTAGAGATAGAATCTACACCAGGTAATGCTTTACCTTCTAGGTACTCTAGAGAAGCTCCTCCACCTGTAGAGATGTGAGAGAACTTATCAGCGAATCCTAAAGAGATAGCAGCAGCAGCAGAATCTCCTCCACCGATTATTGTTGTAGAGTTCTTTAAGTTAGCGATAGCTTCACAAACTCCGATAGTTCCGTGAGCGTAGTTAGACATTTCAAATACACCCATTGGTCCGTTCCATACAACTGTTTTAGCTCCAACTAATTGCTCAGTGAATAACTTAACTGTAGCAGGTCCTACATCTAATCCCATCTCATCAGCAGGAATAGCATCTACAGATACAACTGAATGAGGAGCTTCGTTTGAGAACTCTTTACAGATTACAGTATCGATAGGTAATATGATTTTTCCTTCTGCTTTTTCTAATAATGATTTTGCTAATTCAACTTTATCCTCTTCAACAAGAGATTTTCCTGTATCTTTTCCTAAAGCTTTGAAGAATGTAAACATCATAGCTCCACCGATTAATATTTTATCAGCTTTAACTAATAAGTTTTCGATAACTCCTATTTTATCAGAAACTTTAGCTCCTCCTAAGATAGCAACTAAAGGTCTCTCAGGTGCATCAACAGCTCCACCGATAAACTTAATCTCTTTTTCCATTAAGAATCCAGCAGCAGTATTTCCTTCTCCAATGTTAGCAGCGATTCCAACGTTAGAAGCGTGAGCTCTATGTGCAGTTCCGAATGCATCGTTAACAAATAGGTCTCCTAAAGAAGCCCAATATTTTCCTAACTCAGTATCGTTTTTAGATTCTTTTTTACCATCTAAATCTTCGAATCTAGTGTTTTGGAACATTAAGATTTCTCCATCTTTAAGGTTAGCAACAGCAGTTTCTAACTCTTCTCCTCTAGTAGCGTTGATGAAAGTTACTGGTTGTCCTAAAAGCTCAGCTAATCTCTTAGCAACAGGCTCGATATTTCTCTTTTCTAAATCAGCAGCTTCTTTTACTTTTCCTAAGTGAGAGAAAGCAATTACTTTTCCACCGTTTTCTAAAACATACTTTATAGTTGGTAAAGCAGCTACGATTCTGTTCTCATCAGTAATTTTACCGTCTTTCATAGGAACGTTAAAATCTACTCTCATTAAAACTTTCTTTCCAGCTACACTTAAATCAGTTACAATTTTCTTTGCCATTTTGTGTGAACCTCCTAAAATTTACCTATATATTTTCTTAAAAAAAAGCGGAACTAGAAAGTCCCGCTATTCTGTTTATTCTATTTTTCCTAGAATTCTAATTACTTAGAGATTTCTACGAATAATTTTAAAGTTCTGATTAATTGAGCAGTGTAAGACATTTCGTTATCGTACCAAGAAACTGTCTTAACTAATTGCTTATCTCCAACTGTCATTACTTTAGTTTGAGTTGCATCGAATAAAGATCCAAACTCGATTCCGAT
>JBOFYP010000054.1:0-3645 GCA_051654725.1 Cetobacterium sp. | reverse complement strand
CTCCTCCAGAAAGAACACGCATCTGACTTGTGATATGATCAGTTGTAAGTCCACATCTAGCAAGAGCAGCTCTAACCTCAGCATTTGTAAGCCCAGGGAACTCATTCCAGAACTCATCTAGAGCAGTTGTAGTAGAACTCTCCTCTTCTTGTTTGAAATAACCAATCTCTAAGAATTGCCCATGCTCTATCTCACCAGATATAGCTTTGATTCTTTTTAAAATTGTATTTAAAAGAGTAGATTTTCCTAAACCATTAACACCCTTTATAGCAATTTTTTGGTTACGTTCAATAGTGAAGTTAATAGGTTTTGTTAATGGCTCGTCATATCCAATAACAAGGTCTGTAACTGTGATAATCTCTCTAGATGGAGTACGAGCACTCTTAAATCCGAAGATTGGCTTCGGCTTCTCTCTAGCAATCTCGATTATATCCATACGATCAAGCTTTTTCTGTCTATCTTTAGCCAAGTTTGTAGTTGCAACTCTAGCTTTATTACGATTGATAAAGTCTTGAAGGTGAGCAATCTCTTTTTGTTGCTTTTTATAAGCAGATTCAATCTGTTTCTTTTTCAGCTCATACATCTCTCTAAACTGATGATATCCACCAGTATATCTAGTTAACTCAGCAGCTTCAATGTGATATATAACGTTTGTAACTTCATTTAAGAATGGAATATCATGTGAAACTAGAATAAAAGCATTCTCATAGTTTTGTAAGAAGTTTTTCAACCAGATTATATGGTCCTCATCTAGGAAGTTTGTAGGCTCATCTAGAATTAGTATCATAGGATTTTCAAGTAGTACTTTAGCAAGAAGAATCTTTGCTCTTTGTCCACCAGAAAGCTCTGAAACATCTTTTTCAAGACCAATCTCAAGCAGTCCTAAACCAGCTGCATACTCTTCAATCTTTGAATCAAGATTATAGAAGTCAGCTCCCTCAAGGATACTCTGAATCTCTCCAATCTCTTCTAAGATAACGTCCATCTCTTCTGGAGTACAATCTCCCATCTTTTCATAAAGCTCCATAATCTCTTCTTCTAATTTAAACATAGGAGCAAAAGCAGATTTTAATATATCTCTGATAGATTTCCCCTTTTCTAAAGTACTATGCTGGTCTAAATAACCAGTAGTAATGTGATTACACCATGAAACTTGACCTTCATCAGGCATAAGTTTTCCAGTTATAATGTTTAAGAATGTAGATTTACCCTCACCGTTAGCACCAACTAAACCAACGTGTTCTCCTTTTAAAAGTCTGAATGAAGCATTTTCTAGAATAACTCTAGAACCAAATCCATGACTTACGTTTTTAACATCTAAAATACTCATATAGTTATAGCTCCTAATATATTTATTATATTTATTTTTTTTGAACAATTACTCTAATTTTATCATGAATTCTCATTTTTTTCTAGGACAATCAAAACTTTAGTGAAAATTAAAGAGATGATTAACATAACAGTAATCTGTATAGCTCTAGCACTCGCCTTTGAGGTTATATCACTGAATGGATTTAAGTATAAACAGATTGGTAAAATTGTAGCTCCAATCAATCCACTAGCAAAAGCTCGAGTTCTCTCGGTTTTTCCATAATATTTATAGTAAAGCATTGGAAAAAATATAAGAGATAAAGATAAACCAAAAAGTGTAATAGAGGTACTTAGTCCTATAACCAGGTAAGAATAAAAAATAGCTATAGCACAACCTGTCACATGCATAGATATTATAAAAGGTGTCAGCTTATGTATTTTTTTTATATCCAAGTTTCCATACATAAGAGCAAGTGTTGCAAATGCAAAAAATGTCTCTTTTATATCAAAGAAAATATAAAAGACCCAAGTTATAAAAACTATTGTTGTAATAAGCAAAACATTGCTAGTATTCGTATTTTTAGTGTTATTAACTTTTTTAGTATCTATATTTAAAGGTATAGCGTTAGAGGTAGAGTTGTCATCTCTGAAAAGTGTGGAAAGAAAAACTCCTAAAATTCCACCTATGATTGTTACAACAAAGATATCCGAAACCATCTGTTCCATATTTTGGCTCGGATATGTTGAGTAAACGGTTGTAAAAGAGTATCCTAAAATAGAGTTTAAAATAGCTTTTGGATTTTTGTGAACATAGTAGAAACAGCTGAAAAATACACCGAATGTAAAGATAAAGAAAAGTGAGTATTTTTCATGAAATAACTCAGAAACGAGCACTCCAAATCCAGCTGAAGCTATAAGCCACCAATTTTCTTTTATAAACTCTTTCAAAGAGAATTTTTTACTACTTGTAACAATTCCAAAAGCTATTATAGGTATCTCAAAATTAAAAGCATAATTAGTGTATTTACTCAACATAAGCCCTAAAACAAGTGCTAAAAGCCCTTTTACGATATCTCTAGTGTAATCAATAGACATAGTTTAATATCCTTATAATATGAATCCAAACTTTAGCTAAGAAAGTATAGAATATTCCATCATTTTCTGGTAATAAAATAACAGAAGCCTTTGAACCACTTGATAACTTTTTTACAAGATTACAGTTTTCTATTTTAACAGAAACTCTAATTTTACCAGTATCTCTAATCCAACGATTATCATCAGCTATGTTAACAAGGGTATTAGATGTTGAGAATCCTTCTGCTAAGATAGGGATTATCTTTTCAACAGTTCCTTTTACAATAACATCTGGAATTCCATCAAAAACGATAAGAGCTTTTCTTCCATTAATAATAGAAGCTAAATTTTTCTCTTTTAAATCGACATTAACAGTCAGTAAGTTATCGTTTTTTATATAAAATAGAGTAGTATCTTGTTTTACAACAGTATTTGAGTAGAAGTTATCCATAACAACTTCACCAGAAATTGGAGCTAAAATAGTTGTATTTTTAAGATTTATTTCAGCTTTTCTAAGAGCTCCTTTTGCAATAAGAAGTTGTGGAATTGATTCTTCATTCTCTTTATATTTAACCTTTAGATTTCTCAAACTATTTTGAGTATCTCTCAGAGTTTTTTCAGATTCAATAAATTTTGTATTCATATTTTCATAATCAATCTCATTTATATATTTTTTATCGAATAGTAAAGAGTATTTAGTTAACTCATTTCTATTTTGCTCTACTAAAATTGTATTTTTCTTCACAAAAAGTTCGTATTTTTGTATATCATTTTTTAGATGTTGTATTGAATCTAACACCTCATTGTATTGACCTAATGCCGATACATATTGAGCATTATAAACACTTCTATTTACCTCAAAAAGAGGTTGCCCAGCCTCAACGTGGCTTCCATTTTGAACGAATATATTTTCGACACTTTCAGATACTTTACTATAAACAGGAACAACTCTATACTCTAAAAAAGCTCTAGAAGAGTATGGAATATTCATTTGAACTCCAATAGTTAAGAAAAAAACAAGGATAAAACTAACAACAATAGCTAAATAGATAACCTTAGCTTTATTTTTGTGTTCCATAAAATAATCACTCCTGATTTTAATGTGGTTAATAAGGTTTTTCATAAAAAAAAAGGATCCATTAATGGATCCTTTTAAGTTTCAACTATCTAGAAACTATATTTTCAGCTTGTAATCCTCTGTCACCTTTAACAACATCGAATTCTACTTCTTCGTTTTCTTTTAAAGATTTGAATCCGTCT
>JBOFYP010000053.1:0-3646 GCA_051654725.1 Cetobacterium sp. | reverse complement strand
CTCCTCCAGAAAGAACACGCATCTGACTTGTGATATGATCAGTTGTAAGTCCACATCTAGCAAGAGCAGCTCTAACCTCAGCATTTGTAAGCCCAGGGAACTCATTCCAGAACTCATCTAGAGCAGTTGTAGTAGAACTTTCCTCTTCTTGTTTGAAATAACCAATCTCTAAGAATTGCCCATGCTCTATCTCACCAGATATAGCTTTTATTCTTTTTAAAATTGTATTTAAAAGAGTAGATTTTCCTAAACCATTAACACCCTTTATAGCAATTTTCTGGTTACGTTCAATAGTGAAGTTAATAGGTTTTGTTAATGGCTCATCATATCCAATAACAAGGTCTGTAACTGTAATAATCTCTCTAGATGGAGTACGAGCACTTTTAAATCCAAAGATTGGCTTTGGCTTATCTCTAGCAATCTCGATTATATCCATACGATCAAGCTTTTTCTGTCTATCTTTAGCTAAGTTTGTAGTTGCAACTCTAGCTTTATTACGATTGATAAAGTCTTGAAGGTGAGCAATCTCTTTTTGTTGCTTTTTGTAAGCAGACTCAATCTGTCTCTTTTTCAGCTCATACATCTCTCTAAACTGATGGTATCCACCAGTATATCTAGTTAACTCAGCAGCTTCAATGTGGTATATAACGTTTGTAACTTCATTTAAGAATGGAATATCATGTGAAACTAGGATAAAAGCATTCTCATAGTTTTGTAAGAAGTTTTTCAACCAGATTATATGGTCCTCATCTAGGAAGTTTGTAGGCTCATCTAGAATTAGTATCATAGGATTTTCAAGTAGCACTTTAGCAAGAAGAATCTTTGCTCTTTGTCCACCAGAAAGCTCTGAAACATCTTTTTCAAGACCGATATCAAGTAGTCCTAAACCAGCTGCATACTCTTCAATCTTCGAATCAAGATTATAGAAGTCAGCTCCCTCAAGAATACTCTGAATCTCTCCAACCTCTTCTAAAACAACATCCATCTCTTCTGGAGTACAATCCCCCATCTTTTCGTAAAGTTCCATAATCTCCTCTTCTAATTTAAACATAGAAGCGAAAGCAGACTTTAATATATCTCTGATAGATTTACCTTTTTCTAAAGTACTCTGTTGGTCTAAGTAACCAGTTGTAATATGATTACACCATGAAACTTGACCTTCATCAGGCATAAGTTTTCCAGTTATAATGTTTAAGAATGTAGATTTACCCTCACCGTTAGCACCAACTAAACCAACGTGTTCTCCTTTTAAAAGTCTGAATGAGGCATTTTCTAGAATTACTCTAGAACCAAATCCATGACTTACGTTTTTAACATCTAAAATACTCATATAGTTATAACTCCTAATATATTTATTATATTTATTTTTTTGAACAACCACTCTAATTCTATCATGAATTCTCGTTTTTTTCTAGGACAATCAAAACTTTGGTGAAAATTAAAGAGATGATTAGCATAATAGTTATTTGTACTGCTCTAGCACTAGCTTTTGAGGTCATATCACTGAATGGATTTAAGTATAAACAGATTGGTAATATTGTAGCTCCAATCAATCCACCAGCAAAAGCTTTAGTCGTCTCATTCTTTCCGTAATATTTGAAATAAAGCATAGGAAAAAATATGAGAGCTAAAGATAATCCAAAAAGTGTAACAGAGATACTAAGTCCTATAACCAAATAAGAATAAAAAATAGCTATAGCACAGCCAGTAACATGCATAAAGATTATAAATGGTGTCAATTTATGTATTTTCTTTATATCTAAGTTTCCATACATAAGAGCAAGTGTTGCAAATGCAAAAAATGTATCTTTTATATCAAATAAGATATAGAAGACCCAGGTTATAAAAACTATGGTTGTAATTAGAAATACATTCATTGTATCAATTTGTTTCTCGGTATTGTTAACTTTTTTAGAACTTTTATTTAAAGGTATAGCTTTAGAGATGGAGTTGTTATCTCCAAAAATTGTAGAGAGAAAAACTCCTAAAATACATCCAATCACAGTAACAATAAAAATATCCGATACCATCTTTTCCATATTTTGACTTGGATATGTTGAGTAAACAGTTGTAAAAGAGTAGCCTAAAATAGTGTTTAAAATAGCTTTTGGATTTTTGTGAATGTAGTAAAATGAGCTGAAAAATATAGCAAATGTGAAAATGAAAAATAGTGCATATTTCTCTCTCAATAATTCAGAAATAAAAACTCCAAAAGCAGCAGCACCAATAAGCCACCAGTTTTCTTTTATAAAATCTTTCAAATTAAATTTCTGATTACTTGTAACAATTCCAAAAGCGATTATAGGTATTTCAAAGTTAAAGGCATAATTAGTGTATTTACTCAGCATAAGCCCCAAAACAAGTGCTAAAAGCCCTTTAAGGATATCTCTAGTGTAATCAATAGACATAGTTTAATATCCTTATAATATTTATCCAAAGTTTGGCCAAGAAGCTATAAAATATTCCATCATCTTGTGGTAACAAAATTACAGAAGCTTTTGAACCACTTGATAATTCCTTTACAAGCTCAGAGCTTTCTATTTTGATAGAAACCCTAATTTTTCCAGTATCTCTAATCCAACGATTGTCATCAGTTATATTGACAAGGGTGTTAGATGTAGAAAAACCCTCTGCTAAAACTGGATTTATTTTTTCAACAGTTCCATTTACAACAATATCTGAAATTCCATCAAAAACAATAAGAGCTTTTCTACCATTAACAATAGAAGCTAAATTTTTCTCTTTTAAATCCACATTAACAGTTATTAACTTATCATTTTTTATGTAGAATAAAGTAGTATCTTGTTTTACAAGAGTATTAGAATAGAAGTTATCCATAACAACCTCACCAGATATGGGTGCTAAAATAATTGTATTTTTAAGATTTATCTCAGCTTTCCTAAGAGCTCCCTTAGCAATTAAGAGTTGAGGAATAGATTCTTCATCCTCTTTATATTTAACTTTTAGATTTCTCAATGTATTTTGAGTTTCTCTCAAGGTTTTTTCAGATTCAATAAATTTTGTATTCATATTTTCATAATCAATCTCATTTATATATTTTTTTTGAAATAATAAAGCATATTTATTAAGTTCATTTTTATTCTGTTCTACTAAAATTCTATTTTTACTCACAAAGAGTTCATATTTTTGTATATCATTTTTTAAATTTTGTATTGAGTCTAAAACTTCATTGTATTGACCTAATGCCGATACATATTGAGCACTATATACACTTCTATTAACTTCAAAAAGAGGTTGCCCAGCTTCAACATGGCTTCCATTTTGAACAAATATCTCTTGGACACTTTCGGATACCTTACTATAAACAGGTACAACTCTATATTCTAAAAAAGCTCTAGAAGAGTATGGAATATTCATTTGAACTCCAATAGTTAAAAGAAAAACAAGGATAAAACTGGCAACAATAGCTAAATAGATAACCTTAGCTTTATTTTTGTATTCCATAAAATAATCACTCCTGATTTTATTGTGTTAATAAGGTTTTTAATAAAAAAAAAGGATCCATTAATGGATCCTTTTAAGTTTCAACTATCTAGAAACTATATTTTCAGCTTGTAATCCTCTGTCACCTTTAACAACATCGAATTCTACTTCTTCGTTTTCTTTTAAAGATTTGAATCCGTCT
>JBOFYP010000052.1:0-17175 GCA_051654725.1 Cetobacterium sp. | reverse complement strand
ACAACCTTTATATCTTTCCCTCTTAAACCTATAAAATTATATTTTTTTATCTCAGTTTTAAATATCTCTTCAAATATTTGTTTAGAAAATATATTTTCTACTCCTAACAGCTCTGCTGTATATAATTTTTTAGGATTATAGTAAAGTTGCTCGGGTTTTTCAAATTCTATCAGCTCTCCTTTAAACATTATTGCAATTTTATCTGATAAATAAAAAGCTTCTTCTCTATCGTGAGTAACGAATATTGTTGTTATTTTCAATTTTTTATGTAATTTCTTTATTAACTTTTGCATTTTATCTCTTAAATTAAAATCTAGTGCTGAAAAAGGTTCATCCATGAGTAAAATTTTAGGATTTGTAACTATAGCTCTCGCTATTGAAACCCTTTGTCTCTCTCCACCACTAAGCTCATTTGGAAATTTTTTCTCTTTTCCTAACAGACCCATATCAATAATTGATGATTTTACTCTTTCCATTATTTCTTTTTTATCTATCTTTTTTAGCTTTAATCCAAAAGCTATATTTTCATAAACATTTAAATGAGGTAATAACAAATCTTCTTGAAAAACCATTGAGACTTCTCCATCTTTTATCATTTTTTGTGGTGTCTTTTCATTAATTATTATAGTTCCAGAATAATTTCCGTCTAAACCTGCTATCAAATTTAAAAGTGTTGATTTTCCAGAACCAGATTGTCCTAAAACACTTATAAATTCATCATCTTTTATGCTCATATCAATATTTTTTAATGAAAAATCTGAATAACATTTAGATACTTTTTTTATCTCTATCATTTAATCTCTCTTTCTGAATATTATCTTTGTAATCTTATTTAATAGTATGACTAAAAAATAAGTAAATATTATATATATAATACTATACACACTTCCTGTAGTTGCACCCTCATTTAAATAAGGCATTAACAATATTGGTAATGTTACAACTTGTCCACCACCTATTATAAAGGTTATTAAGTATTGGGCTAATGAAACTATTATTGTTAATGAGATTCCAACTATAAAGGATGGATAAATCATAGGTATTGTTATTTTTGTAAATATTTGAAATCTATTTGCTCCTAATATTTTTCCTAAACTATCATAACTTTTATTCAAACTACTATAACCCATTCTCACACTCTGAATATAATATGGAAGTGTAACTACACTATGTACTATAGCTACCCCCAATACTGTTTCAATCAAATTTAATTTTATAAATAAAAACTGTAAACCCATCGTACTAACCATTGAAGGTATAACTAATGGAGATACTATTAAAATTTCAACTAATATTTTACCTCTAAATTTTATTTTAGCCATAACTGCAGCTATAGGAGTGCCTATGATAAAATTTATTAATATTACTAAAAATGTTACTAATATAGTTGTTATTAAGCTATTATATACTCCACTTGAAGTTAAAACATATCTCCAAACTTGACAATTTAAACTTTTTGAAAGAATTCCAATAAGCGGTAAAATAAATAAAATAGATAAAATTAAAAACGTTGACATCAAAATTATTTTTTTCAAAATTACCACTCTCTTTCATTAAATTTACTAATTTTCTTTAATGATAAATATAATATTCCACTAAAGACTAAACTAATAATAGAGATTAAAATATTAATAGCCATTATTTGTCCTCTTAATTCTAAACTACCTTTTGTATACATATCAAAAACCATTACAGATAAAACTTTTGGATGACTTCTCCCTAATATATAAGGTGTTTCAAACGATGCAAAAAGATAAGCTGAAACTATAAAAAAACTAATACTAATAGTTGGAAAAGCTAATGGACAAATTATTTTTCTAAAAAATTTAAAATGAGATAAATTGTAACTTATTCCCAATCTATTCCATTTCTTTTCAGCTCTAAAAACTATGGGTAAACTCATCATTACCATAAAAGGTAATGATTTCCAAACATATGTTATAATTATCCCAACTCCAAATTTATCATTTGTCAAAATTGGAAAATTATCTATACTTTCAATTGCATTTATCTCCAATAAAAAATTATTTAGGAATCCTCTTTTCATAAACATTATTAAAACTCCATAAGAACTTACTAAATAAGGAATAAAAACTGGTACTTCAACTATTTTTTGAAACATCCTAGTGTAAAAATAGTCTTCTTTTTTACTATAAAATATTAAAAATAAAATTATCATAGTTAAAAAGTATGATATAAATAAAGAAATCGTGTTGATTTTAACTGTATAAATTAAACTTTCATAAAAATAACTAGAGATTAATATCTCTGAGTAATAATCTAGTGTAAAATAAGATTTTTCTAATATTCTATTATAACCTATTGATGTTAGTAATGCATAATGTATCCCATATATAAAAAACAAACAAATATAAAGTAAAAACGGCAATAATAATATAAATTTTTTATTTTTTCTCAACGTTTTCTATCCATCCCTTTTCTATAATTCTTAATTTATCTGATTTTAATTCCATTATTCTTTTTTCTTCTAACTCTTTTATTGATGGTATTCTTTGAGCATTATTTAATGAGATAAACTTCTCTGCTACTTCAGGCTCAAGTTTTCCAATATCTAAAATAGTAAAATCACCCCAATGTTTAGAATCTTGTTTTATACTCTGAATCTCTGGTGAAACTAATCTATTTATAACATCTAAAGCTTTTTCTTTATTTTTAGCATTTTTTGGTATTACTAAATAATGATTATTAAACAGTGTTCCTTTATCTAGTAAAAAACTTTTTGATGTTTCTGGAAACTCTTTTGTCTCGATTTTTGAGTTAACTTTATTTATAGTATATCCCATAGTAACATCTATTTCACCTATTGAGTATAATAAATCTAGTTTACTTTCTGACTCTGGATATGTTTCTCCTTTTCTCCACAAATAAGGCTTAATCTCATTAAAATAATCCCAAACAATTTTTAATTTTACTTCCAACTCTTCATTTGAAATATTTTCAATATTTTCATATCCAAGTATATCGATAGCTATATTTCTTACAAAAGCATTTCCTGTAAAATTAGAAACATTTGGATATGTAAATTTTCCTGGATTATCTAGTATATAACTTTTCAAACTTTGATAATCAGAAAATGGAATCTCTTTATTTTTTGAATCATATGTAAAATTAAACTGTGCCTCTCCAAAAGGAACCTCAAGTCCGTTTATAGGTTCTCCAAAATCTTTAACTTTTGTACTCTCTTTGATTATATCTCTATTTTTTATTTTAAATAAAATATCTTTTTCAAGAACATCGGTATCCTTTAAAAGTTTAAAATTTTCTCCATTTACCCATAAAATATCTACAGCTCCATTTTTTTTCTGGGCTTTTTTCTCTATCACAAGTTTATTCACTATATCTTTTACATCCATTATAGGTACTCTTTTTAATTTTATTTCATCTTTTTTTAAAATTTCTGATGCTACTATATCATCCATAAAGATGTTAATTTCTTTTGCACCACCCCACATATATATATTTACCTCTTCTTTTTTTTCTTTACTACATCCAAATAATAATCCAGAACATAGTAGTAAAATTAATTTTTTTCTAATATTTTTTAACATATTTCCCTCCAACTCCCACAATAAATAAAGGAGGATTTTATCCTCCTTTATTTATTCTGATTTATTTATATTTTTTTGAAACAATTTTAGTAATTATTGTTAATCCAAAAAATATTAATGATGCTATTATAGACATTTTAATTGCTATTTTTATATCTCCAGAACTTACTGCTCCAGCTAATAAAATAAAAACAGAGGTCCCTGGTAAAATAAATATCGTCGATAATAAAGAATATTTTATAAAACTTATTGAAGTTAATCCATAAACATAATTTTGAATTCCAAATGGAAATACTGGTAACAATCTTGTCGTTGCCAAAATAAACCAATCTTCTTTTTTTACGCCTTCATTTATTTTATTAAAAACGGTTGTTTTTCCAAATTTTTTTTCTATCCCATTTTTAGCAATATATCTTGCTATTAAAAATGATAACGATAATCCTATACTAGCTCCTATCATTGTATAAGTAATTCCCATTACAGGTCCAAAAATAACTCCACTTGTTATTCCTAAAGGAACTGGTGATAAGCAACTTATTGTTACCAATACATAAAGACCTATGTATACAATTGGTCCTAACATTCCAAAGCTATTTATTAAATTTTCAATTTTTTTTCTATCTTTCAAATATTCCAAACTACCTAATTTATACAATATAAAAAATCCTAATATTAGAAGAGAGATTATTACTATTAATTTTATTAAATTATTTTTTGACTTCACATTACTCTCCTGTTTCAACTTTTACTTTTCCCTCTTTCGCAACACGAGACCACTCTATCCATGATCCATCATAATTTTTAGCTACTGGAAACCCTAATAGCTCTTTTAATACAAATGTTGTATGAGCTGACTTTGCACCAGATTGACAATATGATATTACCTCTTTGCTTCCAACTACACCTTTATTTTTATAAAGATTAAATAGCTCACTGTATGATTTCAGAGTTTTATCCTCATTTAATGTTTCCGTCCACTCTACCCAAACACTTCCAGGAATTCTTCCTTTTTCTGCTGCTCCTTTTTTAAGTTCTGCACCTATAAACTCTTTTCTTGATCTTCCATCTACTATTATTTTATTCGAATTTCCAATAGCTGCTTGAACCTCTTCAATTGTTACATATGTATTTTTATCTTCTTTGCTATCGAATTTAAAATTACCTTTTTTCTCTATATTTGTTTTACCAAATTTTGTTTTTATTCCAGTCTCTTTCAATGCTGAGTATCCACCATCTACAATTTTTACATCTTCCATTCCATATAAATCTAATATCCACCAAAGTCTAAATTCATCTAATCCATTTCCAATTAAAAGTAATGTAGAATCCTCTGTTACACCCATTTTATTAAGCTCCACTTCTAACTCTTCTCTTGAAGCTCTCATTCCTAAAATATCTCCATACTTTTTATCTTTAGATTCCATATCTGGTCTCCATATGTTATATGAACCATCAATGTTATTTGCTAAAAATTTTGCTGGCATTCTTACATCAATAATTACCACATTTTTATCTGTTCTTAACATCTCTTTTGCAAATTCTGGACTTACAAGCTTATCTGATCTATACTGCTTATAATCCTTTCCTAACATAATTGTTGTATATAACAACATGCATAAAGCTAAAAGTTTTTTCATTTTTCCCCCTGATTTTTAATTATCTAATTATTTAATACCCTTTAGTATTTTATCTTTTAAAAAAATAATTGTCAATCTTAAAAAAATATGAATTTTTGATTATTTTTGGTATAATATGTTATATTATATTTGTTTTTAGGGGTGATTTTATGAAGCAAAAGTTTCTATTTTTATTTTTCATACTTTATATTACTACTTTGAGCTCTACTTCGTCTCTTTACAAATCTTTACATTTAAAAGACAAAATGAAATACGATGTTTTTAAAAATGCTGTGAAAGGTGCTTCTAAAATAAAAGGAAAGCAGTTTCAATTTTTAACAATTATCGATTTTACAAAACCATCTACAGAGCCTAGATTTTCTGTAATCGACTTAAAGAAGAAGCAACTTCTTTATTATACATACGTTTCACATGGAAAAAATAGTGGTAAAGTGAGTGCTACAAAATTTTCAAATACTCCAAACTCATTTCAAAGTTCTTTAGGGTTTTTTACAACTGATACAACTCCATATATTGGTGATTTTGGTTACTCACTTCGATTGAATGGTTTAGAAAATCGTTTTAATTCAAATGCTTATGATAGAGCAATTGTTATTCATGGTGCTGAATATGCATCTAAAAAATATATCGATCAAATGGGATTTTTAGGTAGAACTCTTGGATGCCCTGCTATTCCTACTGAATTATCAAAAGAAGTTATAAATCTTTTATCTAATAACTCTATCGTTTTTATTGCTGGAAATGACAGTAAATATTTAAAAGAAAGTAAATTTATAAATTAATATCACCAAGAAAAAAAACTGCAAAATTGCAGTTTTTTTTATACTCTATTTTGCTAAATCATATATAGCTTGAACATATATTTTTAACCAAATATCCAACTTTTCAATTTCTAAATATTCATTTTTTTGATGCATATTATCCTCTTGGTCTTTTAATAAAGCACCAAATGCTACACCATTTTTTACTGCTCTAGCATATGTTCCGCCACCTATAGATATTGGTTCTGATTCAGAATCACCAGTAATATCTTTGTAAATATTCATCAATGTTTGAACTAAGAAACTATCTTTAGGAACATATAATGGATTTTTTTCTGATCTTATTGAAATTTTTAAATTCATTTCATCTGTTCTTTTTTGAACTTCTTGTATCACTTGTTCTTTTGTAAAAGTAACTGGATATCTTATATCTAATCCGAACATTAAGTTTTTATCTTTACACTCAATTTTTCCGATATTTAGTGTTAAATCACCTGATGGTTCATCATTAAAATTAATTCCTAATGATTTTCCAGAATATTCCATTTTTACATATTTACCAAAGAAATCTACAATGTTTTTTAATTTTGAATCTTCAATTTTTATATTTTGTAAAAATGAAAAAAGAGCTGAAATTGCATTGTAACCTTTAGATGGACTTGCTCCATGAGAAGCTTTTCCAAGTGATACTAACTCTAATTTTCCATCTTTTTCTATCATTGAAACCTTATAATTTTTTTCTAGGTTAAAACCATCTAAAATTTCAGAAATACTCTCTTTCATCGACAGCGGTAATAATGCTCCTACTGAATCTGGAACTGAATTAAATGCTACTCCACCGTTTATACTGAAATCTAAATTTTCATTAAATTCCTGTGTTACCATTAGATGTAAAATACCTTTTTCTGCATAAGTTACAGGAAAAGTTGAATCTGGAGTAAACGCCATTAGAGGTTGAGGCATGTTTAATTTTCCAAAATAGTGATTCATACATCCCCAACCTGTTTCTTCATTAGCTCCAATTATAACTCTAACTTTTTTATTTAATTTTATTCCAGAATCTTTAATAGCTTTTAACGCATATAGAGCTGCTATAGTTGGACCTTTGTCATCTAAAACTCCTCTTCCATACATTTTCCCATCAACTATTCTTGCTTCATAAGGTGGATAATCCCATCCTTTTCCTTCTGGAACAACATCTACGTGACCTAAAATAGCTATTATCTCTTCATCATAACCTGTACCAAAATCTATATGTCCAGCATAATTATCAAAATTTTGAACTTCAAATCCTAACTCTTTTCCCAAATTTAACATATGCTGTAAAGCTTTTGCTGGTCCCTCTCCAAATGGCATTCCTTCAATTGGTGCTTCTTGAACACTTTTTATTCTAACTGAGTCTCCTATTGATTTTATGACTTCATTCTTATATCCGAGTACTAATTCTTGTAAATTCAATCTCTCCACCTCTTAACTTTTTATTTTACCTCTATTAATGCTTCTCTATATTTTGTATAGAAATATCTTACATATTCATATTCAAATGGACTTCCTGTTCCATAATATCTAAAGTTTTTATTTGTTTTTCTTATATCAATAAGATTTAATGTGCTAACTCCTGGGTGTCTTATATCTAATCCTATTGGTGAATCGTATGGATTAATCTCAGATAGTGTCATAACACCTACAGCTTTTCCAGTTGTATCTCTTAAATTTGATGGACCAAATCCTGGTAGAACTAAATATGGTCCATTCCCTATGCCATATTTTGCTAGAGTTAAACCAAAATCTTCATAATTTTTAGGTAAATCTAAAGATGTTGCAACATCAAATAGACCTAATACTCCAATTGTTGAATTTATTCCAAATCTAACCAATGTTATTGTTGCTTTCTTTCCTTCTAATTGAAGTATTGAATTTAAGAAAGTATTTATTTCTTGCAAGTTTGAGAAAAATTTTGAAACTCTTCTTTGGACGATTTTTGGTGTTAAATAATCATAAGTATTAACTGTTGGAATTAACACATACTTATCTAAATAATAATTAAAGTAATAGATTCTTCTATTCATTGGCTCTAATGGGTCATACACTTCTATAAATTTAGTACCATCAATATCTCTATACTCTAAAGTTTCATTCTTAGTTGCTTCTGGAGCATAACTCATCTCTTTTCCATTTGAAAGTGCTAAAAAACTTTTTTTATTTAACTCAATTTTTTCATTTATCTTATGAGTTTGTTGTTCTTGAGATACTTTTTTACTAATGTTAGATTCTATAGATGTACATCCTACAATAAAAGTACAACTAAGACATAATAATATTTTTTTATAACTCACCATTAAGCACCCCCGTTTCTAAGAAGTTTAACATCTTTTGAACATTAGTTTCATAAAACATATTTCCACAGTGTCCACCTACAGGATATATTAAATGGTTATTTTTAAAAACATCCTTTATAAAGATTTTATCTTTTTCTGCTAAAATAAAATCATCTTCATTTGTTACAACTGCTATTTTATTCTGGTTCTTTAAATAAGTTTTAATTATTCTTAAATCACCGTATTTTATCATATCATTAAATTTCAAATCTCCACCTAAAACTTTTAAATAGTAAGGATAAGCTAATTTGTTTAAATAATCACTAAAATTAGCAAAATTTACCGCTTTAAAATATTGATACATACTACTAAATTTTTGTGGTGTATCTTTTGAATAAACATATGTTCCATTTATTTGGTCCACGATAAAGTTTAAATCGACTGCTGTTAAATTAAATGCTAATCCTATAAGACGTTGCATCTCTTTATTAGATAATTTTTCTTTTTCAAATATAGAATATATTCCCTCTTCTGTAATTTGTAAATCACTTGGGGATATATTTTTCTTTACTGCTTCCATAACTTCATCTATTATAGTTACTATTTGACCTTTATTATCAATATTTTTTGTTAACATCTTGTCTAAAGTAGTAGCTGAATCATATAGGTTTACTGCTGGATTTACCATATAAACTCTTTTGAAATTAAAATCTTTTCCAACAGAATCTAAATATGATAATACAGCTGAATGAGTTGCTCCCATACTATACCCCATTAAATATATATCACTTATTTTTACATTTTCATCTTTTTTTACTTTATCTAACATATCACCCATAGCATTATATAAATCAAGTCCATCTTGAATTAAAACTCCTGGAACTCTACTATTTGAAGCATTTAAAATAAAATTAGAATTGAATACTGAGCTTACAGTTAAAACATGATAGCCTGCATTATAAAATATTTTTTGAAAATTTTTAGTTCTTACTGAATTATGTGGTGCTCCTGTTCCAGATAAAACATATATTAATGGTGCCTCACCTTTTTGTTTACTTAAAGAAAATTTAAATCCTTTGTCATACCACATATTCTCAGATATACTCTGACTTTTTAGCATTTGTATTTGAAACTCTTTTATTGGAACTATCTCTGGAACTCCTTTAGTCATTATTTTAGAACTTCCTACAATTGTTGCAACATAAGGGTTCTTCAATGGAAAATCATATTCTGCAAAAATATTAACTGTTAAAAACAACATACATAACGATCTATAATATTTATTCACAAAATCCTCCTTTTATAAAATTTTTACAATTTTAGATAATTTTCTTTAATTCTTGAAGCACTCCATTATCATTATTACTTTTAGCTATAAAATTAGATATCTTTTTTACTTCTTCATGTGCATTTTCCATTGCAAAACTATATTTACCTTTTTTTAGCATTTCATAATCATTTAAATAATCACCAAATATCATCGTTTCTTCATAGACTACTCCTAAGCTCTTCTGTAACGCTTCTAAAGCAATACCTTTGTTTGACTCTAAATGACTCACATCTAGCCATATATCTCCTGAAACAACTATCTGACAGTCTGTCTCTTCATTTATATGAGGATATACATTTTTTTCTGTTCCACTTAAATCACAATAAGCTATTTTTATAATTTCATCATTTTTTACATCTAGCAAATTTTTTACAAATTCTCTTTTTTCATAGTATTTTTCAACTTCTTTTCTAAATTCGAAATTTTCTGATTCAATATAAGCTGCTTTTTTACCACATAATACTATATTTGTTGTTGGTATCCTTCTTCCTATTTCTACATATTTTTGGATTATATTCTCAGAAAGAGTTCTCGAGTATATTTCCACTTCATTTTCTATTACATAACTACCATTTTCTGCTATAAATATTATTTTATCTTTAATCTTATCAAAATTTTTTCTTAAATTTTGATACTGACGTCCACTAGCAACAACAAACTTTATACCTTTTGCTTCCATCTTAGAATGAATCTCCCAAAATTCATCTGAAAACTCTTTTTTATCATTTAAAAATGTCCCATCCATATCTGTGACTACCAACTTTATCATAATAATCCCCCATATTTTTTTATTTTTTATTTAATTCTTTTCTAACATTATAAAGTATTATTCCAGTTGCCATTGCAACATTTAAAGATTCTGCACTTCCATATATTGGTATTATTACTTTTTCATCACTATTTTTTATAATATCTTGTGATACTCCATCACCTTCATTTCCAAATATAAAAGCATTTTTAGATTCTAATTTCATATCTGTATATTCAATTGAATCACTTTCTAAAGCTGTAACTATTATTTTATAATTTTTTTCTTTTAAAATTTGAACTATTTCTGATTCCTCTACATAATATATATTTAAACTTAAAATCGATCCCATACTACTTCTAACCGTTTTATCATTATAACAATCTACGCTTCCTTTAGTTAAAATAATATCTTTAAATCCTGCTGCATCTGCTACTCTAATTATTGTTCCTAAATTTCCAGGGTCAGAAACTCTATTTAAAACAATTATATTTTCATCTAAAATATCCAATTCTTTTATTTGAGATTTGTAAGTAATAATTACGCCTTGAGAATTTTCTTGAGAACTTAACTCTTTAAATAGTTTTTCAGAAAGTACTATTTTTTTACAACTATGCTTAGCACTCATTTTTATAATCTCTTCTGAAATCCCATCTTTAAATATAATCATTTTAGGTTCCACTTCAAACTCTAAAAATTTTCTTCCCTCTGCTAAAAAAAGTCCTTCTAAATCTCTATATTTTTTACTCTTTAATTTTTTTAAACCTTTGTAAATTTCATTATCTTTACTTAATATTATATCCATAGTTTACCACTCCTAAATAACATCTCTTTTATATTGATTATACCTTAATTTTAATCTATTTTCTAGAAAAAATAATCTCCAATCTAGAAATAGCCTTGACTATAACTAAAAAATATAATACAATTTTTATTGATTATTAGATTTACATATATTTAAGGAGGTTGAAATGAAAAAAATAATAACTTTATTGTCATTAGTTTTTCTAATGCTTTCATGTGGAAAAGAAAAGAAAAACAATGATAAAATTCTCTATTTTTATGGTTGGGCTGACTATATCCCTGCAAAAATTTACCAAGACTTTGAAAAAGAAACTGGTATTAAAGTAGTAGAAGATATTTATTCATCAAACGAAGAGATGTTTGCTAAAATTAAAGCTGGTGGAACTGGATATGATATCCTAACTCCTTCAACGGATTATGCTGAAATTCTAATGAATGATGGAATGATTGAAAAATTAGATAAAACTAAATTACCATCATTGAAAAATATAGATCCTCTTGTATTCAAAAAATTACAATATTTTGATGCTAATAATGACTATGCTTTTCCATTTGCAATGGGAGCTACTGTTATTGCTATAAATACTAAATATGTAACTGACTCTCCAAAGGATTTCTCGGTTTACAGCAATCCTGCTTACAAAGGAAAAATGACACTCCTTGACGATATGAGAGAGGTTATGACTTCTGCTCTTGGTTCATTAGGACATTCTCAAACAACAGAAGATGAAACTGCTATTGCTGCTGCTGCCAATTTAGTTAAAGAATGGAAGAAAAATATTGCTAAATTTGATTCTGAGTCTTTTGGAAAAGGATTTGCAAATGAAGATTTCTGGGTTGTTCATTGCTATCCTGATAACGTTTTAAATGAGTTAACTGAAGAACAATTAAAAACTACAAAATTTATAATTCCAGAAAAAGGTGGAACTGCTTATATTGATTCATTTGTTATACCTAAAACAGCTCGTAATAAAGAGGGTGCTTATAAATTCTTAGATTTTATACAAAGACCTGAAAACTATAAGTTGATTGCTGAGCATTTAAGAATTCCTTCTATAAATGTTCCTGCAAGAGATTTAATTGTTGAAAAACCTCTTTACACTATTGAAGATTTATCTAATACTGAGATATTAAGAGATATTAAAAATACTCTTGATATTCAAAATAAATATTGGCAAGAAATTCTTGTTGATTAATTTCAAAAGCCTATCTTAATTTTTTAAGCTAGGCTTTTTTTATTTCTTGTAAGGCTCTTATTTATAGTGTATAATTTTAAAAAAGACTAATTTTAGGAGGCACCCTATGAACTTTAACATTAGAAGAAGTGACTTAATTGACATTTTCTCTGAATTTATTAACATTTTAAAAGATAATCCTATTAAGCCCATTATTTCAGGTTTAAAAATTGAATCAAAAAATGGTGGAGTAACTTTTACAGGTACTAATTTAGATATTAACTATATAAAAACTATGTCTTGTGAAACAATTGAAGAAGGTATCGTTATTTTCAAGCCAAATTTAGCCCTTGAATATATAAAGCTTTTAGATGATGAATTTATTACTCTTTCATCTAAAAATGATATACTATCTATCCATCTTGCTGAATTTACACTACTTTACAACGATAGTTTTCCTGAAAATTTAAAACTACCTGTTGTTGATGAAATCGCAAAGATATCATCACAAGAACTTTACAAAGGATTTGAAAAAACAAAATTTTCTGTAGCTCCTTCTACTGAAAATTTAGCAATAAACTGTATTAGAACTCTTTTCAGAAAAGATCGTATATCTTTTGTTTCGACAGACTCATACAGATTAACATATCTTAAAACTGATAACAGTGCTTTTTTAGAGAAAGATTTTTCTATTCCTTTAGAAACTATTAGTATCTTATGTAAATTGATTAAAGATTTAAATTGTGAAATTACAATTGGATCTAGTGGAGAAAATTTGATATTTTTATGGGAAAACTCTTACTTCTTAACTAAAATTATAAATTTACCATTCCCTAATTTTGATGCTATTCTTTGTGGTAACAACTTTAGTAAAGAGATGGAATTTAACTATACTGATTTTAAAAGCTCTCTTAGAAAAGTTTTAACTGTTGCTCGAACAAGTAACGAAGCTAAAAATGGTGCTATTTTAGAATTTAAAAGCAAAAAACTTTCTATTTCAGCTTCTTCTGGTAAAGCTAAAATAAACCAAAAGGTTGATATGATAAAAATTGGAGAAGATTTTAAATGTTCTCTAAATATTAAGTTTCTATTTGAATTTATTGAAAATATAAATAAGAATGTTTTTATTAAGGGAAATTCATCTTCTGCTATGTTTGAAATTACTGAAAAAGATAATAACTCTTACAAATATATTTTAATGCCTCTGGCTTTAAGAGACTAAAAAATTAGAAGTTAGGTGGTTATATGATAAAAATTTATAAAAGTCATAATGATATTCTTGAAAAAAAACTTTTTTCTATTTCTGAAACTTTAGAATTAGAGAAATTAAAGGAAAAAAATACTTGGATACACCTTTCTAATCCTACAGAAGAAGAAATAAAGGTTGTTACCAATAGTTTTGATATTCCTGAAGAGCACATTAGAGCAGCCCTGGATGAAGAAGAGAAAGCACGTTTAGAGATTGATGATGATCTTATTTTAGTTATAATAGACGTTCCTATTCATGATGAAAACAACCGTTGTTCTTTTACGACTGTTCCTTTAGGAATTATTTTACTAAATGACCATATAATAACAGTTTCAACTGCTAAATTAGCTCTTATTGAAGAATTTGTTCAAGGAAAAATTAAAAGTTTCTTTACATTTAAAAAAACAAGATTTATTTTACAAATGCTTTTTAGGAATTCAACTTATTTTTTACTTTATCTAAAGCAGATTGGAAGAATTAGTGATAATATTGAAAGGCAATTAAAAACTAATTTAAAAAACCAAGAACTTATGCTACTTCTAGAATTAGAAAAAAGTTTGGTTTACTTTACAACATCTTTAAAATCAAATGAAGCTGTTTTAGAAAGAATGATGAGAACTGAGATTGTAAAACGATATCCTGACGATTTAGAACTGTTAGAAGATGTAATTATTGAAACAAAGCAGGCTATCGAGATGGCAAATATATATTCAAGTATTTTAAGTAGTACTAGAGATGCTTTTTCAACAGTTATGTCAAATAACTTAAATATTGTTATGAAAAAATTAACTTCAATAACTATTGTTTTTGCTATTCCAACAGTTGTTTCTGGACTTTGGGGAATGAATGTTGGTGGTGTTCCATTTGCTGGAGATTCTTATGGCTTTTTATGGGTTGTTTTAGTTGCTATTGCATGTGGCGTTTTACTTACTTGGATTTTATTTAAAAAAGAACTATTTTAAAAAAAAGACCGAGAATTTTCTCGGTCTTTACTAATAAATATTAGTTCATTTTATCTACTAGAGATTTTCCAGCTTTGAACTTTACAGTTTTCTTAGCTTCTATTTTGATTTCTTCTCCAGTTTTAGGATTTCTTCCGATTCTTTCAGGTCTTTCAACAACTTCGAATTTTCCCCATCCGATGAAGTTAAGTTCTTCTCCAGCTTGTAAAGTCTCCTCTATTGTAACTAGAAATAAATCTAATTTTCTTTCTGCTTCTGCTTTTGAAGTGAATACACCTTTTTCAAATAATACTTTTGCGAACTCTTTTTTTGTCATTATATTTCCTCCTAAAATGCTTCTATTATTATAATAAGTACAGTCATTTATATCATATAAACCAATTAATTTCAAATCTTTTTTAGGTTTTTTTGGATTTTTTTCATATTTTGTTATATAATCAAATTATACTTAAGTAAAGGAGGTTCTTTAAGATGGTTAAAAAAATAATATTTTTAATTTTCACCCTTGTTTTATCTTCGTGCACATCGCTAAGATACAGTGTTAATTCGTCTAAATATCAATCAAAATCTTATAACGAAAGAGTTAGATTTGTAATTTTACACTACACAGCTTTGAATGATGAACGATCTATTACAGCATTAACAAAAAATAATGTAAGTTCACACTATCTGGTTACTCAAAATATGAGTGATTCCGTTTACTCTTTAGTTCCAGATACTAAAAGAGCTTGGCATGCAGGAACAAGTTATTTTGAAGGATACAAGAATTTAAACGATAACTCAATTGGAATTGAAATTTCAAATTTAGGTTATTCAAGTGCTAATAAACAAAATAACTCTAATCTAAAACTTGGAATTGTGGATACAACTATGTTTTATCCATATAATGATGCTCAAATCTTTAAAATCGGAATGCTTCTTAAAGAGCTTACTGAAAAGTATAATATTAAACCTAAATATATTTTAGGCCATTCTGATATTGCCCCTACTAGAAAATTTGATCCTGGTCCAAAATTTCCGTGGAAATATCTTTACGACAAATATGGTGTTGGCGCTTGGTTTGACCAAAAAGATTTCAACTATTATTATTCACAAAATCTTTTTGATTCTTATTCAATTGAAGCGTTAAAAAAAGAGCTTAGTAATTATGGATATGAAATTAATGACACTGATACTTGGGATTTACAATCTAGCAGAGCTATTGCTGCTTTCCAAATGCATTTCAGACCTAGAAAAGTAGATGGTGTTTTTGATTTAGAAACTTTCGCAATAATAAAAGCTTTAAATAAAAAATATAAATAAAATCAAAAAAAAGATTAAGTCTTTGAAGTACAAGGACTTAATCTTTTTTATTAATCTTTTAAATCGTCTAATACCATAAGGTAATAATCTACATCTCTTATAAATTTTTCTTTTTCTCGATTTGTATAATTTCCTTTAGATATTTTATCTTTTAACTCTTTGAATTTATTTTCTAGTTCTTTTCTATTTTTTTCTTTAATTGGACTTGATACGATTTCATAGAAATCATCTTGATAACCTCTATATTCACCTCTAATTCCAATAGAAATACAGCCTGTAATAAAAGCCATACTAAAAATTAGCAAATACTTCATACTCTCTACTTCCTTTTTTTTGTTTCATCTGTAAAAAATATTAAAAAATTATATATATCTTTAGAAATATATTCCCAAGTATGATATTCATTTTCGTATATTTTGCCTCTAAAATCTAATTTATATTTTTTAGCTCTTCCCACTACATCAAGCCACTGTTGAAACATTAAATAAGGTTTTTTATCCTCTGATCCAACACTTAAATAGAATTTTTTACCCTTAAATCTCTTTAATTCAGTTGTTTTTATAATACTATATGGGTCATTTTTTAAAATTTTATATCCCCACGGACTAAAAACTTTTACAAAATGAGCTTTATTAACATCATTAAATAAGAATGTTGGAACATAAAGATATCTAAAAACTCTCATCACTCTACGATTAATACTCATTCTAATTAGGCTAATTGCCCCTGAAAAACTTGCTATTACATCATATGATTCTAAGTTTTTAAGTCCTATTTTTAAAGCACCATATCCACCCATAGAAAATCCACCTATTCCTTTTTTAGAATTTGGATATTCCTTTTCTATAAATTGTATCAACTCTTTTGAAAAAAACTCTTCATACTGATGATTACTATCTTTATAAAAATTAGTATACCAACTCTCACCTTTATAGCCCGAGTTAGGAATTATAAAAACTATATCATTTACTTTATTTATATTTTTTAAAGTAAGATAATTTTCTCTCAATTTAGCTTTGTAAATCCAATCTTCTGATTTATCTCTGATTCCATGAAAAAGAACCAAACAAGCAGGAGTTGATTTTAAAACTTTTGGCCTTAAAATCATAACCTCCATATCTTCATTTGCATAATTAGTTTTGATACTTTTCTTTTCTAAAACAAACTCTTTTTCTAAATCTTCTTCTGAGAAATTAGAATATTTAGTTTTCATTCCAATAATTTTTTGAACTTCAGAAAATTTCAGAACTCTCTCTAACTTTCTATTTAATTTAAAATTATAAGGATATGTGATTACATAAAATAGTAATGAAATCACGA
>JBOFYP010000051.1:0-2868 GCA_051654725.1 Cetobacterium sp. | reverse complement strand
CTACATCAATACGTGTGATATTAACACTGGTAAATCCGCGTACACCACTGTCATAAACACCATCTACTGTAATGCGGGCTTTGCTTGGGTCTTTTGCATCAACAACCACTTTTGTAACAGTGGTGTTTTCTAGCGTCAGTGGTACTAGTACTTCGTTCTCAACCATAATGGCTTTGATGATAGCACCGTGTCCACGATTTGTGTAAAATGCCATACTTACCTCTACTGGTTATAGTAGATGCTTACAATACCGCTACCTTGATGGAAGTAAGTAGTATTGACACGCAATTGGATTACACTGTTAAACATCTTATACTTGTTAGATGCACCGTTAAATACAATGACAGTGTTCCACAGGTTATAATCAGCTATCTCACTGTCTAAGAATGTCCATGGATACTGCGGTGCAGCTTCATTGAACAGTGACAGTAAAGCACTCTGGCTATAAGGACCGGAAGCAGACCGTGTTGTGATCCACTTAACCATCTCAGTGTCATGTACATGCCAGAACTCTGACAGAGCTTCCATATTCATAGTCAATGAAGGGTATGTGAACCCGTCCAGATATGACTCAGTGAAAATGTGTGCCAGATTACGCATGTATGACCATGGTGGTACAAAGCCATCCAGATAGGATTCAGTGAATCTGGTACTGACGTCGATTAAGTTACTCCAGCTAACTGAGAAGCTAACTGCATCATTAATCAGAATGCGGTTATGGTTCTGGAAGGTCAGTGTAACAGTATCGCTATCGGCTACGAGTGCTTCTGACACCACATACCGGGGATCTATCTCAATACCCCAGTTCTTTGCCATCAAACGCAATACATCGTGGGTAGTCTCACAACCATACACCATCATAGGTCGTTGGTGTGCTACCAGATGGGTTAGGTCTACGCGATTGTACTGTACTGTTCTCACTCCAGAGACTGCTGCTTCTGCTACAGTACCGGGATTACCTACCAAGTTAATTGATGTTCTTACACCAACACCAGGACGCACAGCACCGAACTGTGGCATCCCAGGTAATGCATTGACTTTAGGGTTCTCTGCGATGATACTACGCATGAGTATCAGATCATCAGCACCCATTAAGTTAACAATGGCCATTTGTCACTCCAATACGTTGTAGTGGATATACAGCTTACTACCGTGCAAATCACCGGGACCGTTATCTGCGATCATATCAACCACGATAACGTGTGTGAAACGCAGGTTAGGCTCTACACCTTCATAGGCCAGAGCTGGGCCATTAAACACAACGTTGTTATTCAGTAGAGACCAGAAACCTTCGGCCGCTGTAGCAACCCATGGGAGACCATCTACCGTGTTTAAAGTCTGAGCTAATGCAGTTGCGTTCTCAGTAGTTAAAATCCCCACAGGGAACGATTTAAGAGCATCTACAACGGTTGTATAGTCAGTGCCATAAGTGAAGTGTTCACCGCGTGCACGATCGGTGTTACTGGCGCCAGGTGTTCTAAATACAACGCTGTAGTCATCGCGAGTAATGACTTCGTCAATACGCATCTGGCGTTGCTGGAACGTAATACTGACTTCACCAGTATAAGCTGCGGAAATTGGTTTAGCTCGAAGTGTAGTGGTATAGGGTAATTCATGGCCAGGCTCTTGATTCTCAATATCGCCGACCCCGAAGTTAATACCCGTGTAGCGGAAGATATCGTCTAATAGTTCATGTAAAGGCTTTGGTTCAAGTACGCCTACTACCAATGGCTTACTTGCGAATAGTTTACTCAAATCAATAGTAGAGTAACTTACTCGTGCGAATCCTTCATAACCACTACCATATCGTCCACTGAAAATACCTGTAGCTTTACCGTCTGCTACTGTGACGTCTGTGACACGAATGTTCTGAGTTGTGGCACCGTGTGGCAACCAAGGGTTCTCTTTACGGGCAACAACTAACAACTGATCAATACCACTATGATTAATGATAGCCATTATGGTCTCCAGTCGTAATGCAATAATAGATCTTTTATCGCTACGCCATTAGCATACTTAAGCTTGAGGTGTAAAACGTGAGTATACGATGGATTAGCGATAGTTGAACCGCTAGTCGGACCATTGTATACGATCGATTCTATAAAAGCGTTGTATGGGTGTGCGCTAGTATCAAAGGTATCGAATGTCCACTCTACCGGGCTCAAATATTTTGGTGTATTAAGGATATTTGCTAGTTGACGGCTGTGTTCATACGTTATAGAAATTGGACTACGCTCATGCAACCATTCACGATGCTCGGTGAAATCAATACCATAAAAGTATTTCAAGGCTAGGAACTTTTCTTGTCCTGCTGTAGGGTAGTCGTCAGTAACCCCATCTACCTCAGTAACAGTAATGATCTCAGTTAAGTCTTTTACTTCTTGAGATAGATTAACTGTTACTCGCCCGGTGATTGTCTTGCTATTAGATACCGCTACCACATCTACTGTCAGTGGCAATGGATCATATACGATAGCAGTTGCTGTGATCTCTTTGGTGTCTGCTACAATACCATACTTATCGAACAGTGCTTTAGCAATATCACGATTGTCTGCTGGCTTATAGACAGCTACACTTGGTGTAACGTTCTTGAATAGTTTCGCTAAATCAGGTACCTCTGCACTAATTACTTTAGCGCCAGCTACTTCAGCAGTCTCAGTACGTGGGTAGTTCATTGCTGCAGTGAACTTAGTACCTTTACGACTATCTGCTATAACGTCTGGCGTTGATGGAGCGCTAGGATTTAGCTTAAGAAACTCTCGAACCACCACCTGATTAAAGTCCATGGTAATTCCTTGTTATTTATGCACGGCAAATAAGAGTTATAAGGACCGGCGCTTATGCGCCGGCCTTAATACTTGGCAGATT
>JBOFYP010000050.1:0-5722 GCA_051654725.1 Cetobacterium sp. | reverse complement strand
TTTAAAGTTTTATGTCTAATAATTGCTGCCATCTTGGATCTACATCTTCTTTTGAGTATTTATCCACTTCAGAAGTATCTGAACACTCAGGAAGACATGTCTCGTATTGTGACAAATCAAGTATTATATATTCTCTTACCAGATTAGAGACTTCTATCTCGCTGTTAACAGCTTCTTCAAAGTGTACATCTCCAAACTCTTCTTCTGGCTTCAGGCTTGATGTATATTTAGAATATTCTTTTGGATCTAGATACTCTCCTTTAAAATCACCTTGGATTAAAGGTTCTATCTCCACCAAACATCTAACACATTCTAACCTCAGTACTGCTCTATAAGATCCTTCTATTACATAACTATTTCCTTCTTTGTAAGCTTTTCCTCTAACAGTTATACCTTCTGGAATATCAATAGAGTCCATAGTTTTTTCAACATAATCAAAGGTAACCTCTGACTCATTAATAATTTCACTTAGTTTGATTATCAATGTTATCCTCCTTATAATTACAATACCTTAATATTTTACTAGTTTTTTTAGAGGTTGTCAAGTAATTTTTCTTAACAACCATTTAGAATTTTATACGTTGAATAAAAATTCCATTAAGTCTCCATCTTTTACGATGTATTCTTTTCCTTCAAGTCTTAGAACTCCTGCTTCCTGAGCACCTTTCCAACCTGACTGTTTTATGAAATCTTCAAATCCTACAACTTTAGCTCTGATAAATCCTCTTTCGAAATCCGTATGAATTTCTCCAGCTGCCTTTGGTGCAGTATCTCCAACTTTGATAGTCCAAGCTCTTACTTCTTTAACTCCTGCAGTAAAGTAAGTTTGTAATCCTAGAAGTTTAAATCCAGCTCTTATAAGTCTGTTTAATCCAGGTTCCTCTACTCCTAAAGCTTCTAAGAACTCTTTTCTGTCCTCTTCTTCCATCTCTTGTAGCTCAGATTCTACTCTTGCCGAAACAATTGCAACCTCTGCTCCTAAAGTAGCTGCATACTCTCTTACTTTCTCTACAAACTCATTTCCAGTAGCTAAATCATCTTCTGAAACGTTAGCTGCGAACATCATTGGCTTTTGAGTTAAAAGTTGGTAAGCTTTTATTAACTCTAACTCTTCTGGAGTGAAAGCTAATGTCTTTAATAATTTATATTCATCTAAGTGAGCTTTACACTTTTCTAAAACAGGCATAAGTGCTATTGCTTCTTTATTTTTTGCTTTAAATAATTTTGATTGTTTTTCAATAGCTTTTTCTACTGTTTCCATATCAGCTAAAACAAGCTCTCCATTTATAATTTCGATATCTCTTATCGGATCTACACTTCCACTTACATGAATAATGTTCTCATCTTCGAAACATCTAACAACTTGACAAATTGCAGCTGTAGTTCTTATATTAGATAAGAATTTGTTTCCTAAACCTTCACCTTTTGCTGCTCCTTCAACTAAACCAGCAATATCTACGAACTCAACTGTTGCATGTTGAACTCTTTGAGGATTGATTATTTTAGATAATTCATCTAATCTTGAATCTGGAACTGTTACCATTCCAACATTCGGTTCTATTGTACAGAACGGGTAATTTGCCGCTTCTGCTGCTCCAGCTTTTGTTATTGCATTAAACAGAGTTGACTTTCCTACATTTGGAAGTCCTACTATACCTATACCTATCATTTTAGAGATTCCTCCTGAAATTATATTTTACTTTAGATTTTAGCATATATATAGTCTTTTGTAAATAAAAAAACCCTCACATTAAATGTGAGAGTTCCATTTTTTAAGCCTGTTCTTCTACAGATGTCTGAACAGTTGTTTTCTTTAATCTTACTTTTGGTTCACTAGGTAATCCAAATCTTGGAATAAATCTATCTAATCCAGTTAAAGTTCCAATTAATATTGTTGAAACTGCTATTATTGCTAAGAAATTATATTTAATTATATCCATAGCCGTGAACTTGTATAACGGATAAACAGCTTGAGCTATTCCTAAATAGAAACCTATATATACATGCCAAGGGATAAGTTGAGAGCCAAATACACCTAATGCATCACTGAACGTTGCATTTCTAAGTCTCAACGTCTCTATATCCTCTGGTGAACCCTCTACGTTCTTTTCAACAATCTCTCTTATGATTGGACCCATTGTAACTATTTGAGCCATCTCATCAGCTAATCCTGCATTTCCAAGAATTGATAATAGTCCATTGCAGAACATCAGTTGTCTTACATTTTTTGAAACTTTAACAACTATATTTGATAAAGGTCTAAATGCATCCATAAGCTTCATTATTCCACCAAAAGCTGCAACCCACATCATCATAACAATTACCCACGATCCTGCACCTTCAAATCCAGAATATAATAAATCTAAGAAAGCTTTTGTATCCTGAACTGTACCTGCTAACATTCCAAGTCCGTAAGCTGAGAAAATACCTATGAATAAGCAAAGTAATGTTGTTAATCCTCTAAAAGCAGCTATTAAAACAAGTACTAAAGGTATTATCATATACGTTGGAACACCTGTTTTCACTTGATTTAATAAAGTTACTGCTGATTCTCTTTTTTCTGCTAAAACAGTCCAAACTTCCTGAGGAATTTGACCTATTGCTGTTGCTGCATCTCCAGTTGTAGTTGGCAATCCCATTATTACACCTGCTGTATAGAATGCTATAATTCCTAATACCAATACCAATCCTGACCAATACCCTTGATGTCTAATTCTTTTTATAACTTCAACTTTCTGTATACCTGAACTTACTATTGTCGTATCAGATATAAGACCTATATTATCTCCAAAACAAGCTCCACCAGCTATTGCTCCAACTGTTAATGCTATATTTCCACCTACTATATGGTTAAGCCATAAAAATATTGGTGCACAAGCTGCAAACGTTCCCCAACTTGTTCCTGTAGCTATTGAAAGTACTGATGTTACAATTATTCCTACTACTGCAACTGTTCTTCCTGTCAATCCAACATTTAAAGCTAAGTTTATAATTGAAGCTCCTACTCCAGTTGACATAAATACTTCAGCCATAGCATAAGCTACCATAAGTATAAAGAAAGCAACTTGCATCTCTTTTGCATTATTTATAACAGCCTCAATTATATCATTAACTTTTTTCTTCTCTACTAACGCTGCCACAAACGCTGCATATATTGTTGCTATAGGTGCTGCAATTAGTGCATCATAACCCATAAACATTAGTGCTGCCAATATTCCTACTGGACTTAATTTTAATAGTTCAAGTATTGTATTCATTCCCAAAACCTCCAAGTTGTTTTTTAGTTTCAATGAAATTTTAGGTAAAAAAAACTACCGTATAAAAAATACGGTAGCTAATTTGCAATATATCACAAATTTTGGATAGCACAACACTAATTACTAGTGACAGTAATATAGATATTTTCTATATTCCCAACAAAGATTTTGACAGAATCTCTGTTTCGGCAAACTCCCCTTTCTTTTAACTTCATAGCTTTGTCTAGCTCGATTAAAATACTTTTGTCGTTTGCAACCTCTACCTAAATATTAAATTTTTTAGAAACTTTAAATAATATTAACACTAATCTTTTTCAATGTCAATTTATTTCTTTATTAAAGATGTTCCATTCATTTCAGCAGGTTTCTCTATGTTTAGTATCTCTAACATTGTTGGAGCCACATCTGCTAACTTTCCATTATTTAATTCACCTTTAAAGTTATTAGAAACATATACTAAAGGTACATCGTAAATTGTATGAGCTGTAAATGCTTCATGAGTTGAAGCATCTTCCATTTTTTCAGCGTTTCCGTGGTCAGCTGTTATTAAAACTGTTCCATCTAACTCTAAAACTTTACTTACAATTTGTCCTACACCTTTATCTACAGCTTGAACAGCTTTTACAGCTGCATCAAATATTCCTGTATGTCCAACCATATCTGGGTTAGCAAAATTCATTATGATTACATCAAACTTATCAGAATTTAAAGCTTCTAAAACTTTAGAAGTTAATTCTGGAGCTGACATCTCTGGTTGTAAATCGTAAGTTGCAACTTTTGGAGATGCTACTAGTACTCTCTCTTCACCTTTAAATTCAGCTTCTTTTCCTCCATTGAAGAAGAACGTCACATGAGCGTATTTTTCTGTTTCAGCTGTTCTTAATTGAGTTAAGTTGTTGTTAGATAAAACTTCACCTAAAGTGTTGTTTATATCTTTATCATCATAAATAATATCAGCAGCAATAGTTGAATCATATGTTCTCATACAGTAGTATTTAGTTTCTAAGTTTTCTCTAGAGAATCCTTTGAAGTCAGTATCTACTAAAGATCTAGTTATTTGTCTAGCTCTATCAGGTCTAAAGTTAAAGTTGATTATTACATCTCCTTTAGCAACAACACCATCTTCTGTTAATAATGTTGGTGCAATAAACTCATCTGTTATCTTTTCAGCATAAGATGATTCTACTATTTCTAAAGCTGTTTTCTTAGTAACATTTAACTTTCCTGCTATTGCATTATAAGCTTTTTCTGTTCTATCCCAGTTAGTATCTCTATCCATTGAGAAGTATCTTCCAGAAATTGTAGCAATCTCTCCTACTCCAATCTCCTCTATTTTAGATACTAAAGTTCTCATGAACTCTAATCCAGAACTTGGAGCTGTATCTCTTCCATCCATAAAAGCGTGGATATAAACTTTTGTTAATCCAGTCTTTTTTGCCATTTCTAATAATCCAAATAAATGGTTTATATGAGAATGTACTCCTCCATCTGATAAAAGACCCATGAAGTGCATACTTTTATTATTTTCTTTTGCATAGTTGAAAGCTTCTACAACTTTCTTTTTATCAAAGAACTCTCCATCTCTGATTTCTTTTGAGATTTCTACAAGTGGTTGATAAACAACTCTTCCAGCACCTAAATTTAAGTGACCAACTTCAGAGTTACCCATTTGTCCATCTGGTAAACCTACAGCTTCTCCAGAAGCCTTGATTAATGTATGTGGGTAAGTTTTAAATAATCTTTCAAAATTTTCTGGTTTTGCTGCTTCTATAGCATTCTTTTCACAACAATTTGGGTTGTATCCCCAACCATCAAGAACCATCAGCATTAAAGGTTTTTTAGCCATTTTTAAGCCTCCTAATTTTTTAATTATCTTGCTCCTGCTTTTATTACATGAATGAATGTTGGTGCATCTAAAGAAGCTCCTCCAACAAGTCCACCATCAATATTTTCCATAGCTAATAACTCTGCTGCATTTTTAGCGTTCATTGATCCACCATATTGAATTGTAATCTCTGCTGCTGCTTCTGCACCAAACATAGCTACTAATACATCTCTGATTTCTTTATGAGTCTCTTCAGCCATCTCTGGAGTAGCTGTTTTTCCTGTTCCTATAGCCCAAACTGGCTCGTAAGCAACTACAACTTTAACTGCTTCTTCAGCTGTTAATCCAGCCATTCCTTCTCTTACTTGCTTCTCGTTTACTTCAGCTGTTTTTCCTGATTCTCTCTCTTCTAATTTCTCTCCGATACAAAGAATTGGTACTAAATCGTGAGCTAGAGCTGTTTTTACTTTTTCGTTGATGAAAGCGTTAGATTCTGCAAAATATTCTCTTCTCTCTGAATGTCCTAATATTACATATTTAACTCCGATTTCTTTTAACATTACTGGAGAAACTTCACCAGTGTAAGCACCAGAATCTTTAGTATGCATATTTTGTGCAGCTATAGCTACATTTGAACCCT
>JBOFYP010000049.1:0-6650 GCA_051654725.1 Cetobacterium sp. | reverse complement strand
TTAGGTCATAAAGTTGGGCATTTAATAAGTTATAAAACAGAGTATTTAGGTGGAGGAATATTAGTTTTAATGGGAATTAAAGCGTTTATAGGTCACTTTATATAAGGAGAAATTATGGAAAGGCTCTTTTTTATAAATTTTATATTTTTATTAGCAATTTTACCAATTTTATATATAAGGCGTAGCTATTTTAGAAGAAATATATTTTTAGGAAGATTTCTAGGAAATTACATTTTCATAACTCATACATTATTTTTGTTATTGATAATATTTTCAATGGTAAATTACTTTTATACTCTAACTAAAACTAATATGATTTTTTTAGGAATTATTATATTGCCTTTGTTTTTAAAATATGCATACAATAACTTTTCAGTTGCTAAAATTATAAAAACAGAGATTCATTTAGAAAGATTTGAAGGAGTTAGAAAATTAAAAATAGCATTTATATCGGATATTCATCTTTCAGCTTTAACAAATAAGAAAAATATAGAAAAATCTTTAGAAAGAATGTCTGAAGAAAATCCAGATATACTATTAATAGGAGGTGATTTAATAGATTTTAGTTCTAAAGATATTAAATCAAATTTCGAGAATAGTTTTAGAGAAGTAAAACCCAAATATGGAATTTATGCTATTTTAGGAAATCATGAGTATCATGGTGGAATAAAACAAAATATAGAGTATATAAAAAGTTTGGGTGTAAATATTTTAAGAGATGATATTATTCAAGTTGAAGGCATAAATATAATAGGAAGAGATGACTCTACAAATAAAAAACGAAAAAAAATTGCATATTTAATGAAAAAAATTAATACAGATTTACCAACGATAGTACTAGACCATAATCCAAGTTCTATACTTGAAGCTGTGGCTAATAAAATTGATTTAGAACTTTCTGGTCATACACATAGAGGGCAGTTTTTTCCTTATAATCTAATTGTGAAAAAAATGTATAAAAATTACCATGGATATACAAAATTTGAAGAAACACATACTGTAGTAAGTGCAGGTTTTAGTTCATGGTTAATACCTTATAGAGTAAATAGCACAAGTGAAATCAATATAATAGATTTATATTATTGAAGAAACGTATAGTTCAAATGAACTATACGCTTTTTTTTACAAATACAAAAAATTATATTCTGTTTGGGAGGGTGATATGAGAATAGTTAAAAAATTTGGTGGAAGTTCAGTTTCAACGGTAGAAAAAATAAAAGATATAGCAAAAGATATAGCAAAAAAATTTAAAAATGGTGATGAAATTATAATTGTCGTTTCTGCAATGGGAAAAACAACAAACGCTTTAATAAAATTAGCTAAAGAAATCTCACAAAATCCAGACATAAGAGAGTTGGATTCTCTTTTATCAACTGGAGAGCAACAAACGACAACGCTATTAAGTATGGCTTTGAAAGAGGAGGGTCTCAAAGCTATATCTTTGACAGGAGCTCAAGCTGGAATTAGAACAAGTGGAGTTCATACTAAAAATAAAATTGAAGGAATAAAGGTAGAAAGAATAGAAAAAAGTTTAAAAGATGGAACCATAGTTATTGTAGCTGGTTTTCAAGGGATAAATGAAGATGGAGATATAACAACTCTTGGAAGAGGAGGGTCTGATACAAGTGCAGTCGCTTTAGCTGCAGCTCTGAAATGTGAATGTGAAATCTATACAGATGTAGTTGGAATATTTGGAGTAGATCCGAGAGTTTATAAAAATGCTAAAAAACTTGATAAAATTTCATATGAGGAGATGATGGAGATGGCAAACTTAGGTGCAGGTGTTATGGAAACAAGAGCAGTTGAAATAGGAAAAAAGTACGGTGTAAAAATATATGTTGGTCAAACATTGTCTTCTGAAACAGGAACTTACATTTGTGATGGATGTGAAATAACAGAAAAAAAAGATGTAACTGGCATATCAATAAATAAAAATGTTATAATGATTAATCTAGAGAATTTTATAGGTAATCCTAAAAATATAGCAACTATATTTAACCATTTAGCTAAAAATAGTGTAAATGTAGATATGATTTCTCAAAATGAAATTTTCAATCCTAAAGGTAGCATAGGATTTACTTGTCCATTAACAGATGAAGAGTTTTTAAATGATTCTTTAGAGGACATAAGAAAAGAGTTACCTAATATAGTCGTAAATAAGAGAACTGGAGTTATAAAAATATCTTTAATTGGAATAGGGATGATAAGCAATTTTGGAGTAGCAGCAAAAGTATTTGATATTTTAGCAAGTATAGATGAAGAGTTTTATCAATGTACAACTTCAGAGATTTCAATATCACTTATAATAAAAGAGGATGAAGAGATGAAAGTGGTAGAAAAATTAGCAGAAGTATTTTCAATATAATGGAGGGATTTTATGTATAATGTAGCGATAGTAGGAGCAACTGGATTAGTAGGTGGAACATTTTTAAAGGTTTTAGAGGAGAGGGATTTACCAATAAATAAATTATACTTGTTTGCATCTGCTCGTTCAGCAGGTAAAGAGGTTGTTTTTAAGGGTAAAAAATTGATAATAGAAGAGTTAACGGAAAGTAGTTTTGATAGAGAGATTGATATAGCCTTGTTTTCAGCTGGAGGAGATATAAGTAAAAAATTTGCTCCAATAGCTAGTGAAAAAGGTGTAATTGTAATAGATAATAGTAGTGCTTGGAGAATGGATAAGAATGTTCCACTAGTTGTTCCTGAAGTAAATCCAGAGGAGATATTTAAAAACAATGGAATTATAGCAAATCCAAATTGTTCTACAATTCAATCGGTTGTTCCTTTAAAGGTGATAGATGATTTGTACACTATAAAAAGAGTTGTTTATTCTACTTATCAAGCAGTATCAGGAAGTGGAATAAAAGGAATTGAAGATTTAGAAAATGGATTAAAAGGTGAAAAACCGAAAAATTATCCACATCCAATAGTTAATAATTGTTTACCTCATATAGATTCATTTTTAGAAAATGGTTATACAAAAGAAGAGGAAAAAATGATAAATGAAACACGTAAAATTTTAGGTAAAGAGAATTTGCCAATAACAGCAACATGTGTAAGGGTTCCTGTTGTAAATGGGCATTCAGTATCTATAAATATAGAATTAGAAAAAGAAATTAATATAGAGGAATTAAAAGCAAAATTTAGAGAAAAAGATGGAATAATTTTAGAGGATGATATTCAGAATAATATCTATCCACTAGCAACGTTAGCAACAGGAAGAGATGAAGTTTTCATTGGACGTTTAAGAAAAGATTTCAGTATACAAAATGGATTGAATTTATGGGTAGTAGCTGACAATATACGAAAAGGTGCAGCAACAAATGCAATTCAAATAGCAGAACTTTTAATGAAAAACTAATTTTAAAGGAGAAAATATGCTGAATATAAATCCAAATTTAGAAAAAATAGAGATATCTGTAATAAGAAAAATAGCAGAGTCTTGTAAAAAATATGAAAATAGAGAAAAAAAGTTGATAAATTTGACGATAGGAGAACCAGATATTCCTCAACCGAAAGAAGTAATTAATGAGACTATAGAGTTTATGAAAGAAACTAAATTAGGGTACCCTCAATTAGGTGGAATTTTAGAATTAAGAGAAGAGATTGCTAAATTCTATAAAGAAAAATATAACGTAGATGTAAAAGCAGATGAAATAATTATAACAGTTGGAAGTACTGAAGGTTTATCAACAGCAATTAAAACTATTGTTCTACCAGAAGATGAGATTATTACACCGTTGCCAGTTTATCCTGGATATGAACCACTTATCAACTTAGCAGGTGCAAAATTAATAAAAGTAGATACATCAAATACTAACTTTGAATTAACAGTACAAAGTTTAAAAGATAATTTAACTTCAAAAACAAAGGCAATAATTTTAAATTATCCCTCAAATCCATCTGGAGTTATAATTTCTAAAAAAAATAGAGATGAAATTTTAGAGTTTGCAAAAGAGAATAATTTGTATATTATAAGTGACGAGGTTTACAGTGAAATAATATTTGAAGATAAACATCATACTTTTTTAGATGATAAATATAGAGAAAATGTGATTTTAGTTAATAGTTTTTCAAAATCTCATTCTATGACAGGTTGGAGAGTTGGATATACTATATCATCTAAAAAATTAAGAGATAATCTAATAAAAGTACATCAATATAGTGTTACATCACCGAGTATAATATCTCAAAAAGGTGGATTAGTAGCGATAAAAGAATGTAAGGATATATCGGAATCAATAGAGATTTATAAAGAGCGAGCAGAAGCTGTATTCGAAAAATTAGAAAAAGAAAAAATAGCCTCTATAAAACCAAAAGGTGCAATATATATATTTATATCTTTAAATGGGATAACAAAGCTTAATTCTTTAGAATTTGCTGAGAAGCTTTTAGAAGCTGAACAAGTTGCATTAGTACCAGCAGTAGCATTTGGAATGGATAACTACGTAAGAATGTCTTTGGTAAAGGATAAAGAGATTTTATTAGAAGCTGTTGATAGAATTAGAAAATTTATCAAAGAAAATTAGAAAATTTGGAGAGGCTATGGAAAAGAAAATAAGAATAACACTACCTAAAAAAATAGCTGAAGTATTAGAAAATGATATGAAAGAGTTTTCAATAAAAAAAAATACACTCTTAAATTATATATTTTCAGAAGCAGTAAAACAAAATTGTAAACTTTTTTCTGAAAATTTTCGTAAAGATGAAACTGCAGTTATTCAATTTAATTTAAATAAAAAAAACCGAGAGGGTTATTATGATTTTTTAGAGGAAAATAAAATTGGAAATGAATCTGAATTTTTTAGAGATATTTTAAGTAACTATGGAAAATTAGGTAAAAAAAATAGAGAAAGATTTTTATTTAGAGAGGTTATTGAAAGAATAAATTATTCAATAAAAGAGAGTAAAATTATAAAAATCTCATTTGAAGATGGAAAAGTTATTGAAGTAGAGCCTTATCTTATTGAAACTTCTAAACAAGAGGTTAGTAACTATATATTTTGTTATAATTTGAAAGATGAAAATTGGAAAAATTATAAAATAAAATACATAGATTCTGTATATATAAAGAAGAATAATTACAAAATTAGAGATAGAAGTTTTGTAGAAAAAATGAAAACAAATTTTGATCCATTTTTATCTTTTGGTCAAAATATAAAAGTAAGATTAACAGAAGCTGGCGAAATTATGTTTAGAGAGTTAGAGATGAATAAGCCAAAAATTATAAATAAAGATGTAAATGTTTATACTTTAGAGTGTTCTGAAGAGAAAGCAAAAAGATATTTCAGTTTTTTCCTAGATGAAGTTGAAATATTAGAACCTATTCAATTGAGAGATTGGTTCAAAGAAAAGTATGAAAAAGCTTTAGAAAAATATAATGTAAAATAAATAAAACCTCAAGTCCTTCTTTGTAGACTTGAGGTTTATTTATTTAAAAGGTAACTACTCAGCTACTAAATAAGAAATTTTAATAAAAAAGATACTTTTTTCAAAAAAATGAAGAAAGTATCTTTTTTTGTATTGAAAAATATGTTACAATGTTTTTAGAAAATAAAAACAGGAGGTGAAACTAAAATGATGGAATTGAGAATTAAAGAATTAGAAAAAGAAAATTATGAGCTAAAGCTAATTATTCAACTTTTAAGAAAAGAGATTGAAGAGTTAAAAGCTAAACTAAATATGAATAGCTCAAATAGTAGCTTCCCACCATCTTCTGATAAGTTTAAAAAAAAAGACAAAAATAGGTCTCTTAGAAAGAAAAGTGAAAAAAAATCTGGTGGACAACTTGGTCATAAAGGAAGTACTCTTCAAAAAGTTCAAAATCCTGATTTTGTTGTTGAACTTCCTAATGATACTTGTAGTAACTGCTCGCATGATTTGACAGAAATTAAAGCTAACACAATTAAATCACGTCAAATTTTTGATATTCCTGAAATTAAAATCAATGTTACAGAATTTAGAGCTCACTCTAAAACTTGTCCTCATTGTCATGCGAAAACTACTTCAGAATTCCCTAAAGATTTAACTCATAGTGCTCAATATGGACCTAATATTAAGGGGTTAATTTTAAATTTAAATATTTATCAAAGTTTACCATATAAACGTTTACAAGAATTACTTAATGATGTTTTTAACTTAAAACTTAGTCAAGGAACCGTGTACAACACTCTTAAATCGGGTTATGATAAACTAGAAAAAGTTGAAGAATTCTTTAAAGGTGAATTAGCTAAATCTACTGTTGCTCATGCTGATGAAACTGGAACAAAAGTTAATGGCACAAACCATTGGATTCATTCATTTTCTAATGATTCTTTTACAGTTTTAACAGCTCATAAAAATAGAGGTAAAAAAGCGATTGTCGAAGCTGGAATTATTGAAAAGTTCAATGGCATTCTTGTGCATGATTGCTGGTATGCTTACGATTCATTCAATAACTTTACTCATGCTTTGTGTTGGGCTCACTTTTTAAGAGAACTTCAAAGTATCCAAGATAATACTAAATTAAAATTTCCTGAAAATATTAAGAATTCAATTTTTAAATTGAAAAGTATTATCGAAAGTGATAAAAAAGTAGATGAAGCCGAAGAGTTATCCTTGTATTTAGAATATATTAATGCAGTTGAACAGGGAATTATAGAGGAGAAACT
>JBOFYP010000048.1:0-1688 GCA_051654725.1 Cetobacterium sp. | reverse complement strand
GGATGATGAAAATTGAGGAAAAATATCATGTCCAGATGAAAAGCCCCCTCCTCCTGCCCTCAATACATTATATACTAAGTGTCAATAAATCCTTCTATATACTTATGATATTTATGTTGGAAATTGTTATGGATGATGAAAATTGAGGAAAAATATCATGTCCAGATGAAAAGCCCCCTCCTCCTGCCCTCAATACATTATATACTAAGTGTCAATAAATCCTTCTATATACTTATGATATTTATGTTGGAAATTGTTGTGGATGATGAAAATTGAGGAAAAATATCATGTCCAGCTAAAAAGCCCCCTCCTCCTGCCCTAAATACATAATATACTAAGTGTAAATAAATCCTTCTATATACTTATGATTTATGTATTGAAAATTGTTGTGGATGATGAAAATTGAGGAAAAATATCATGTCCAAATAAAAAGCCCCCTCCTCCTGCCCTCAATACATAATATACTAAGTGTAAATGAATCCTTCTATATACTTATGATTTATGAATTGAAAATTGAGGAAAAATCATGTCCAGCTAAAAAGCCCCCTCCTCCTGCCCTAAATACATAATATACTAAGTGTAAATGAATCCTTCTATATACTTATGATTTATGTATTGAAAATTGTTGTGGGTGATGAAAATTGAGAAAAAATATCATGTCCAGATGAAAAACCCCCTCCTCCTGCCCTCAATACATTATATACTAAGTGCAAATAATTCCTTCTATATACTTATGATTTATATATTGAAAATTGTTGTGGGTGATGAAAATTGAGGAAAAATATCATGTCCAGATGAAAAACCCCCTCCTCCTGCCCTCAATACATAAATACTAATCCATGACAGTGAGGCAAGCGAAGCTCGTCCACCGTACCCCGTTTATGCCAGAATACTGATCCGTGACAGTGAGGCGAGCGAAGCTCGTCCACCGTACCCCGTTTATGCCAGAATACTAATCCGTGACAGTGAGGCGAGCGAAGCTCGTCCACCGTACCCCGTTTTTGCCAAAATACTGATCCATGACAGTGAGGCTATAGAGTATATGATTGATACAGTAAAATAATTTGATATTTTATATCATATGAGCTATAATTAATAAATTTAAATACTCCATAAGATTATTTTAAAAATAACATTTTCTGGAAGAAATTTGGCTCCTTTGAAATAATTATGAAAAATTTGTTTGTTTAATTTTATTTTATATTACATATCTATTCTAAATTTTTTAAAAAAAAAATCCATTAGTTTTTCACTACAAGCAGGAGGTTGGAGAAAATTTCAAAAATATTCTTCTTCTAATAAAGATATGATTTAAAAAAAAACAGTCACTTTTTTAAAAACAAAAAAGTGAAAAATTTGCGGAAAAACTAATGAAAAAAATATTCCACCGCTGTTGGAAAATTTGCAAAATATTTCTACAAAATAATTTCAGTAAGAAAAATAATAGGTATAATAATATAATAATATGCGCACTTGGGTAAATGTGTATTTGTATCAGAAATCTGCATATGTGCGAATTCTTTTTTTAGCTTTCAAATATAGCGCGATTTTATTTTTCGCCCATAGTGCGATTTTATACTTTAGTTTGGTGGCTTAAATTATCTTTTAATGTGTTTCTTTTTAAAGATTTTATTTTAAAACCTTACAGTTTTAAGTTTTAAGATACTGATCTATCGGAAAGTTCTTTT
>JBOFYP010000047.1:0-11729 GCA_051654725.1 Cetobacterium sp. | reverse complement strand
AGCTTTTTTATATCACGACAAATTGTCGTCATTCAATTTGTCCAACCTTTTTCCAAGCTTTTTTATATCACGACAAATTGTCGTCATTCAATTTGTCCAACCTTTCTCCTAGTTTTTTTATATCACGACAAATTGTCGCAATAAAATTAATCGTATGATATAATATAGAGGAAAAGTAACATAAATCGAGGAGGTGAAAACGTTATCAAAAAATAATAATGATAACGTTATCTAAATGAATTTTAAAGTAACAGAAAAAAACGAACTAATGAAGTTCTTGGTTCAGAGTTTAACTAAGCAGAGTAAAAACAACATAAAAACTTTACTATCAAAAGAGCAAATATATGTAAATGGAAAACCAGAAAAACAGTTTAATCTAATTTTAAAGCCTGGTGATGAAGTTTCAGTAAGTTGGGAAAAAAATAGAAACGATAAAACACCAAAAGGAATAAAGATTGTTTATGAAGATAACGATATAATTGTTATTGAAAAAGAGTGTGGATTACTTTCAATTGCAACAGAAAAGAAAAGTAATGAAAATACAGCATACAAATTGTTAATGGACTATATAAAAGGTAAAAATAGAAAAGAAAGAATCTTTATCGTACATAGATTAGATAAGGATACATCTGGAGTTATGATTTTTGCTAAAACAGAAGATGTAAAAAATAAATTACAAGAAAATTGGAATGAGCTTGTTTTAGAAAGAGATTATGCTGTTATTGTAGAGGGTGTAGTTAAAGAGAAGCAAGGTCAAATAAAATCTTACTTAAAAGAAAATTCAGCATTCACAACATATTCAGTGAAAGATGATAAAACAGGTGGAAAATTAGCAATTACAAATTATAAAGTAGAGAAAGTAAAAGGAAGATTCACATACTTAACAGCTTCTCTTGAAACAGGTAGAAAAAACCAGATAAGAGTTCATATGAGTGATATAGGTCATCCAGTAGTTGGAGATAAAAAATATGGTGCAACAACAAATATATTAAAAAGATTAGGTCTTCACGCACACACGTTAACAATAAATCATCCAGTAACAAATAAAAAAATTAGTTTTGTATCACCTACACCAAAGGAATTTATAAAAATAATAGGGGAGTAATTATGAAGTTAGACGACTTGAAATTTTTAAGAGTAAAAGTAGAAAAACATCCAACGAGAGATATCCAGTTAGAGTTTTTAGACAAACCAAATGCAATAGGAGCTTTAATTTTAAACTCAACAAAAGATAAGGTTTTATTAGTTGAACAATATCGTCCAGGAGCAGCAGGAAAGCTTTTAGAAATTCCAGCAGGCATAATAGAAAATAATGAACATCCAAACGAAACATTAAAAAGAGAAGTAAGAGAAGAAACAGGTTATGAAATTGAGAGCTTTGAAGTTCTATATTCACCAGAAAGACCATTGATTTTATCACCTGGATACACTTCAGAAGAGTTATACATATACGTTGTAAAATTAAAATCAGAGAATGAAACAGTTTATGAAAAACAATTAGATGAAGGTGAAGATTTAGAATGCTTCTGGCACTCTTTAGATGATGCCTTAAATTTAACAAATGATTTTAAAACACACTATGCTTTAGAGTTATATAAAAATTTAAAATGAAATCAATAGCATTAGATTTAGATGGAACACTGTTAAACTCTGAAAAAAATATAAGTGAAAAAAATATTACAACATTAAAAAAAATGTATAATAAAGGTATCGAGATTTATATTGTAACAGGTAGAATGTATAGTGCAACAGAAAGTATAATAAAAAAGATAGATTTACCATTGATTGCGATTTGTTATAATGGTGCAAAAGTAATTGATAGTAAAAATAATGAAGTTATTTTTGAACAACCACTTTCAGATGAGATAGTAAAAATTTTAATAGAGATTTCTAGAAAAAGAAATGGACATTTAAATCTATATCAAGATGAAAAATGGTTTGTAGAAAACAATCAAAATTGGCAAACAGATTACTATAGAAAAAATATAGGATTAGATGCTGTTCAAAATAATTTTGATGATTTCGAATCTTATAAAATGACAAAAGCTCTTTTTATAGATGAAAGAGTTAATCTTTTAGAGATAGAAAAAGAGATTAAAAATAGATTGGGAGATAGAGTTCATTTAACATATTCACAAGAAAGATATTTAGAAGTTTTAAATAAAGATGTGAATAAAGGTAAAACTTTAAAGAGTATTTTATCTCAAAAAAATCTATTAATAGAAAACTGTATTGCATTTGGTGATGCTAATAATGATAAAGAGATGTTGACTATGGCTGGTTTTGGAGTGGCAATGGGAAATGCAGAAGAGAATCTCAAAAAAATAGCTCAATTTATAACAGATACAAATGATAATGATGGTGTTTCTAAATTTTTAGAATCATATATTTAATCAAAAAGGAGGTCAGAATATATCTGAACCTCCTTTTTTGATTTAAATAAATTTAAATATTATACGTTTTCTGAAATACACCAAGATATTTCATCTTTCTTTTCAGCAAAGTTTTTTAAGTATTTTAATTCAACCATTTCTCCGAAAAGTTTAAGTTGGAAATTTCCAATAAAGATTAAATTGTCTTTAAGTTCAACAGTTCTTCTTCCGTAGAATAAGTTTCTTTTTTCAATAACTTCTCCAACACGAACAAGAAGCATCCCTTTGTTGAATCCTAAAATCTCTACTTCTCCAACTTTTTCATTAAATTCATTTTTAACTCTTCTATCTTTTCTAGCTTCGGCATTGACTCTTTTGTTTTCAGCTCTTCTTCTATCCTCGTTAGCTTTAACAATTCTTTTAGCTTTTTTAAGGTTTTTCAGTTCGCTATATTCAGTACCTTTTGGTTTAGTCTTACTAATAATTTTCATAAATGTCTCCTTTCAACAATTCTTTTATCATAATATTATAAATGCTTTTACACTTTTTTACAAGAACAATTAAAAATAATTTCAAATATTTTTAATTGTTCTTGTAAAAAAATTAAAATTCCCAAAATAAATATTGACAAAAAAATCTTTTCATTTTACAATAGATATCATATTAGATTAATAAAAATTGAATAGGAAAATCGGATGAAGGTATAGGGAGAGAGCTAGAGATAGCCACCGAAGAAGTGAATCTTTCAGGTTAGTTTGAAAAAACTTGAGGACCTATACTGGACGAGCCTCTGGAGAGACTCTATGAGCACCGAAGGAGCAAACCCAAAATTAATTTTGGACTAAACTCTCAGGTAAAAGGACAGAGGAATTATGTATGAAATAGTTAAATTAGCTATTTTTTGTGTATAATTCTTTTTTTAATTCCAGAAGGTATTTTTTTTAAATACCTTCTTTTTTTATTCAATTTTGCATTTAAAAAATTTTTTTAGGAGGAATTAGAATGCAAGATATTATTACAACGGTAAACAGTTTTTTATGGGGAAATTTTTTAATCATTTTATTGATGGGAACAGGAATTTATTTTACTTTAAAACTAAACTTTATCCAAGTAAGGAAATTTAAAGAGGGAATAAAACATGTAACTGGATCAATAAATTTAAACGGTAAAGAAGCTGACTCAAATGGAATGTCTTCGTTCCAAGCTTTAGCAACAGCAGTAGCAGCACAAGTTGGAACAGGAAACTTAGCAGGAGCAGCAACAGCACTTGCATCAGGAGGACCTGGAGCTATATTTTGGATGTGGACAAGTGCATTTTTCGGAATGGCAACAGTTTATGTAGAAGCAATATTAGGACAAGTTTTCAAGAAAAGAGTGGATGGTCAAATAACAGGAGGACCAGCTTATTATATTGAAAACTCTTTAAAAAATAAAAAAGTAGCAAAAGGATTAGCTTATTTCTTTGCATTTGCTTGTATAACAGCACTTGGATTGATGGGTAACGCTGTTCAAGCAAACTCTATTTCAGCAGCTTTTGGTAAAGCATTTGGAGCTTCGCCAGCAATTGTAGGAATTATAGTTTCAATCTTAGCAGGATTTGTATTCTTTGGTGGAATAAAAAGAATCGCTTCTGTGACAGAAAAAATTGTTCCAGTTATGGCTGGATTATATATAGTTTCTTGTTTTATAATAATAGCAATAAACTATAGAGAGGTTATACCAGCATTAACATCTATCTTCCACTCAGCTTTCAACACACACGCAGCAGTAGGTGGAGCAATGGGTATCACTGTAAAACAAGCTGTAAGATATGGAGTTGCAAGAGGATTGTTCTCAAATGAAGCTGGAATGGGTTCTACACCTCATGCTCATGCAATAGCAAAAGTTTCTCATCCAGGGGAACAAGGAATAGTTGCAGTTATAACAGTTTTCATTGATACTTTTGTTGTTTTAACAGGAACAGCGTTAGTAATATTAACATCTAAAGTATCTTTAACATCTGGAGCTGGAATAATAATTACTCAAGGGGCTTTTGCTAAAACATTAGGAATGTTTGGAGAGGTATTTATAGCAATCTGCTTATTATTCTTTGCATTCTCAACAATTGTAGGCTGGTATTTCTTCGGTGAAGCAAATGTAAGATATATATTTAAGAATAAAAAATCAATCAATGTTTATAGAGCTGTTGTAATGATTATGATTGTTGTAGGTTCTGTAATGAATGTAGAGCTGGTTTGGGAATTAGCTGATATGTTTAACGGAATGATGGTTTTACCAAACTTAATTGCATTACTAGCTTTAGGAAAATACGCAAGAACAGCAATGAAAGAATACGATATTTTACCAACATCAAAATAGTGAATTAATAAAAAAAGCAGAGTTTTAAAAGCTCTGCTTTTTTGTTACATTTTTTCTTATAATAACCAAGTTTTATAGTTGTAAATAGCATAGTCTGTCACAGTGTTATAATATTTAAAAGAGAAGTATAACAAAATAGCTATAAACACTAAACGTTTTAAGAGTTTATTCTCAATTTTAGAAAGGATAAAAGGAATAGTTATAAGGACTCCCAATCTAAAATATTCTAAAAATCTGAGTACGACTGCAAATCTATAAAAAGTAATAAAGATAAAAAGAGAGAATATATTCAGATTTATAAAAATATTTTCATAGATTTTACTCTTATTCATAAAGAATAAACTTATAAAAACAAGAGTAAAAAGTTCTAAAAACTCATATCTGTTTCCATGCTCAATGATTCCAGAGTATCTATTTAGTCTTTCACTTAAACCTAAAAATGCTATATCTACTTTAAATATATAAAAAGATAAAGGGTTTAATATGAAAGCGAGACCAAAAAGTAATCCAAGAGACTTTTTGGTAAATCTCTGATTAAGTAAAAAATAAAATGGATATAAGATAATTGCTGTTTTGTGAAAAAAACAGGCTATTGTAATGATTATGATAAAAATTCCTAATTTTCTTTCTACAATATATTTTAAACTGAGCCAAAAAAGTAAAATAGCTATAAAATTTCTAATTATTGTAAAGTTATGCCAGTAATAAAATGTAGATAGATATATTAAAAATGACAGTGTTGGATTTTTACTATGTTTTGTTAAAAGTTTATAGATAATAAAATTAAATATAAAACTCAGTAAGAGTAAAAAAAAGTTATAACTGAGCCCAATAAATTTTAAAGAATCTCTTAGTAAAACAAAAAGTTGCTCATATCCATAAGGATTTTGAAAATATTGGAGATTGTAAAAGTATTTATAAACATGATAATCATATCCCCCAACATTTAAACGTGTTCCAGTGTAAAGAGTTAAAAAGAAAACAGGTATTAATAAGAGATTATTTTCCTGTTTATCCTCTGTAAAAGAGAAACTATAAAAAAGAAAAATTCCAAAAATACCTAAAACAAAAATCATAACTCATCAACTCTATCTTTCAAAACAATAATAGTCAAGGCAAAAAAGAAAGAGAGAATAAGCCCAGAAAGGATAACTAAGTATCTATTATCAATCATCTCTAAATCTTCTGCATGAGATATAAAAGGAAAAGATTTTTTAGGATTATCTATTAAATTTTTAATTCGGACAACTTCCTCTTCAATATTGGTCATATCTAATTTTTCTGTTAAAAAAGTATAGTTTATCTGGATAAGATTTTCTAAAAATTGATTAACCTCTTTTATTGGAATCTCTTTACTGTTTGACTCACTCAAAATTGTATAAACTCCATTACCTGTATTGAGAGAGATTTTCAAATCACGATTTTTAATTAAAGAGGGAATATGCAAACCTTCTTTTCCAGGCTCTATGCTCTCATAAGTAATAGTTCCATTTTCATCAATCTTTGTAGTTTTATTTACTCCATCTGGCTCAATATATTTAAAAGTTCCTTTAGCAACATAAATAACGGGTTTTGTAGAGTAAACATAAACTGTAGCTAAAATTCCAACTAAAAAAATAGATATAAAAATATTGAATCTGTTTTTTATTAATTTCAAAAACTCTTCAGACATATAATCACCTCACAAAATATTCATACTATATTTTACTGAAAAATAAAAAAAAACCTCTTTAATGAGAGGTTTTTTAGTTAAAAGGATACCAAAATCCTTTTAAAATATATAGTTTTAAATAAATAGAGATTGAAAGTAATCCAATCATTAAAAATATTGTTAAGAAATCAGCGAATCCATATTTTTGAGAACTATACCAAGTTCTTTTAGATTTATTTCCAAATCCTCTTAAATCCATTGCATTTGAAATAACTTCAACTCTATTTAAAGATGAAAGTACAAGTGGAAATAAAATAGTATTATAATTTTTAAGTCTCGTAATTATATTTGCATCCTCTTTTCTAAAGGCAACTCCTCTAGCTTCTTGAGCATGCATTATATTTTTAAATTCATCTCTTACATCAGGGATATATCTAAGTGCAATATTTATTGCATAAGCAACTTTATAAGAAACACCTATTTTATTTAAGCTACTAGCAAATTTACTAGGATGAGTAGTAAAGATAAATAGCATCATAATTGGAAATACAGCTAAATATTTCATAGATAATGTAACTGCAAACCAGATAGTTTCTAGTGATAATGTAATGTTTTTTATTGTTAAAAGTGCGGTTGTTGTATTCGTTAATGTAGAACCATACTCAGGTGTTACAACTATTAAAAATAGAGAGTTCATGATTGTAAACATAACTATAAATAAAAATAGAGGTTTTATAGATTTAAATGGAATTTTAGCTACTTTTAGTAAAACTATTCCAGTTAAGAAGAAAGCTATAAAAATTCTAAAATCATTAAATAGAAAAACCGAAGCTGTCCAAACTAGTAGTAGTAAAAATTTTATACTTCCATCTATTTTATGAATTACAGAGGTTTTCTCTAAATATAAAGTACCAGCTCTAGACATTCTCAAAACCTCCGTTATTTTCAAAGTTTATAAAAGAGTTCATTAACATTTCAGAATCAAGATTCATCAAGTTTGCCATTCTAGATAAAGATGTTTCTTTTAGATTCGATTTTTGTAGTAACTCTTTTTCACCTAAGATTAAAGATGGAGTGCTATTTTTAATAATAGTTCCATTACATAAAACAACAGCTCTATTTGCATATTCTAAAGCAAGATGCATATCATGAGTTATTAAAATAATAGCGACACCATTTCGAGCAATCTCTTTTACAAATTTCATAAACTCTTTGTACTTTTTGTAATCTTGTCCAGCAGTAGGCTCATCTAGAATTAAAACTCCAGGCTCAAGAGCTAAAATTGCAGCTATAGTAAGTCTTTTTTTCTGACCATAGCTAAGAGATGTTACAGGCCAATTTCTAAACTCATGCAACCCACAAGTTTCCAAAGCTTTTTCAGCTTTTTTAACATAATCTTTAACTCCTCTAATTTTTAAACCAAATTCCACTTCAGCAGAAAGAGTTTCTTGAGTTATCATATGATTTGGATTTTGCATAACAAAACCTATTTTCTCACCTCTTTTTTTGATACTCTCTTTTAGAATACTTTTACCAAAAAGAGATATCTCTCCAGAGGTTTCTTTTTCAATACCTGTAATAACTTTACAGAGAGTAGATTTTCCAGCACCATTATTTCCTAAAAGTGCTAAAATTTCTCCTTTATTTACAGAGAAACTTACATTTTTTAAAATCTCTTTCTCTTCATTATACGAAAAAGAAAGATTTTTAACATTTAAAATAGTATCTTTAAATTCAAATTTTTTAATCTTTACAGAATCACACCAAGCTTTAACTTTTTCAATATTCCCAGTTGTTCCAATAGTCTCAATAGGATAGATAGAATCTTTCTCTAAATCTATATTTGAATATTTCAAAGCTTCTATATATAGAGGCTCTCTAAGACCATATTTTCGAAACATATTTTTTCTAAATAACTCTTCAGGAGAACCATTCCCTACAATTTCACCTTTATCTAAAATGATAACTCTATCAAAATCTTGCTCTAAAACATCTTCTATTCTATGCTCAATAACAATTATTGTTTTTCCCGTAGAATTTTGTATGTTAGAAATAAGCTGCATAGCATGCTTACCACTATAAGGATCAAGATTAGCTAAAGGTTCATCAAAAAGTAAGATATCAGCAGAGCTTCTCATTATTCCAGCAAGTGAAACAGATTGCTTTTGACCACCAGAAAGCTCTTGGGGACTATGGTTGATAAAATCTTCTAATCCAATAGTTTTCAATGCAGAGTTCGTATTCATAATCATCTCATCTTGATTAACAAGATTATTTTCATCAATAAAAGATACATCTTCACCAACAGTTAGACCTATAAATTGTCCGTCTTGGTCTTGTAAAACAGTACCTACATTTTTACTGATTTCAAAAATACTAGATTCATAAGGAGAGATACCATTAACAGTTAAAGTTCCTTTGAACCCTCCCTCTTTTGAAAAGGGAACAATACCATTTAAACAGCTTCCAAGAGTAGATTTTCCACTACCACTTGGACCAGCAATTAGAACTTTCTCACCTTTTTTTATCTCTAAATTTATATTTTTTAGAGTTGGTTCTAATTGATTCATATATTTAAAAGTAAAATTTTTAAATTCTACTACATTAATCATTTTTTAACCTCACTTAATCTTCTATTTTTAAATTTGAATATTTCTTTTTACGAGCAGCAATTCCAAGAATAATTGGAATTCCAAGAGTCGCAGTAACTACAAAATTTGTGAATGTAGCTAAAGCAATTTGAATCCATACTTTTTGAGCAGGTTCACCATAAAAATAAACATCTCCAACATATGCAGCTAATCCAGCAGTAATCATACCTATAATAGAGTATAAATACATTTTAAAAATATGAACTTTTGTAACGTGTCCAGTTTGAAGAGAGAAACTTTTATCAAAAGATATCATTCCTCCGAAAAGTCCAATAACAGCAGATAAAAATACCCAACTGAACCAAACACTTCCCCACATAATCATATCATTTAAAGCATGACCAACAAATCCAACAAAGAATCCAACAACAGGACCAAAGATAGCTCCGAAAATTGTCAGTAAAGCTACAGCAATCCTAAAAGATGTATTAGGACCAACTGGAATGGCAACTCCAGAAAGAACACTATAAAGAGCTGCTCCGATTCCTATTGCAACAACATTTTTAGTAGAAAATAGTTCAGTTTTTTTAACATAATATCTAAAACCATCTTCATCTATATACTTTTTAATCATATTTGTACAACCTTTCTTTTTAAATTTTTCACAACATATATTTTACCATATTAGCTCTATTTGACAAACAAAAAAAATAATTCTCCTATCTTTTTTTAATAAGTTAACAAAGTTTAGCATAACTTTATACAGTTAATTGCTATATTTTAAAAATTATGATTATATATTAGTGATAATTAATAATAAAATGAAAAAATCAGGGGAGGATTTAGTGGAAAATTTACATAATCCAAGAGTTTTTAAAATAAATAGGTTAAGTGCTCATTCAAATCATAAATATTGTAGTGAAAATATAGAATGGAAAAAATCTTTAAATGGAACTTGGGATTTTTCTTATTGTGATTCACCAAACTGGTCTAAAATAAAAGTACCAGGACATATGGAACTTCAAGGTTATGGAGATCCACAATATGTAAACACTATGTATCCTTGGGATGGAAGAGAAAATTTAGAGCCTGGAGAGGTTCCGAAAGAGTTTAATCCATTTGGAACATATAGAAAAGAGATTAAAATACCAAAGGATTGGAAAAATAAACCAGTTTACATATCTTTCCAAGGTGTAGAGTCTTGTTTAGAGCTATACTGCAATGGGGAATTTGTAGGATATAGTGAGGATAGCTTCACTCCAAGTGAGTTTGATTTAACTCCTTATATAAAGGAAGAAAATAATGTAATAACAGCAAAAGTATATAAATGGTGTAGTGGAAGTTGGCTAGAAGACCAGGATTTCTGGAGATTAAGTGGAATATTTAGAGAGGTTTATCTATATTCAACACCAGATGTTCATGTAAAAGATATGTTTATAACTTCAGATTTTTCTGCTGGATTTAAAAAAGCAACTTTAAAAAATACTATTAAAATAGATTCTTTAAAAGATGTAAAAATAGATGTTGAGATGAAACTTTTAGATAAAGGAAAAGTTATTTTAGAAGTAGAAGAGAAAAATTTAAAAGTTGAAAAAACATTAAAAATAAACTTAGCTCAAAAAGTTGAAGAGCCAAAATTATGGAGTGCTGAAAAGCCTAATCTTTACGAGGTTAAAGTTATTTTAAAAGATAGCGAAACAGGAAAAATTATAGAGGAAGCTTCTCAAAACTTTGGATTTAGAAAGTTTGAGATAGTTGATAAAATAATGAAAATAAATGGCGAACGTGTTGTATTTAAAGGTGTAAATAGACATGAATTTAGTTGCGACAATGGAAGAGCTGTTACAGAAGAGGATATGATTTGGGATATTAAATTCTTAAAAGCTAATAACTTCAACTCTGTTAGAACTTCTCACTATCCAAATCAAACTAGATGGTATGAGCTTTGTGATGAGTATGGTCTATATGTAATAGATGAAGTAAACTTAGAGACACATGGAACTTGGCAGATTCTAGGTCAACCTTGTCCAGAAAAAGTTATCCCTAACAATAATCCAGAATGGTTAGAGAACGTTATGGATAGAACAAAATCTATGTTTGAAAGAGATAAAAATTATTCTTCAATCGTAATTTGGTCTTGTGGAAACGAAGCATTTGGTGGAGAAAACATTTATAAGATGTCTGAATATCTAAGAGCTACTGATAGCACAAGAGTTGTTCATTATGAGGGTATTTTCTGGGATAGAAGATATGATAAAACATCTGATATGGAAAGTAGAATGTATGCTAAAGTTCATGAAATTGAAAAATATCTACAAGAAACTCCAGAAAAACCATTCGTATTATGTGAATACTCTCATGCAATGGGTAACTCAAACGGAGGATTACATAAATATACAGAGTTAGAAAAGAAATATCCTATGTATCAAGGTGGATTTATTTGGGATTACATAGATCAATCTTTAACTAAGAAAGACCCGTTTGGAAATGATTATTTAGCATTTGGTGGAGACTTCGGAGATAGACCAACAGATTATAACTTCTGTGTAAACGGAATAGTTTATGGAGATAGAAAAGCATCACCAAAAGTACAAGAGATTAAACAGCTATTCTCTGACTATAAAATATCAGTAGATGAGAAACACTTTACAATTGATAACCAGAGTTTATTCACAAATTGTAACGAATATGATACAAAAGTGAAAGTTTTAAAAGATGGAATCAATATTTTTGAAGAGATTATAGAATGCTCTGTAA
>JBOFYP010000046.1:0-1158 GCA_051654725.1 Cetobacterium sp. | reverse complement strand
AAGGAAGGAGGGGAAGCGTAATCATGTTAATGCCTAAAAGAACAAAACATAAAAAAATGTTTAGAGGAAGAATGAAGGGTACAGCTCAAAGAGGTAACACTGTTGCTTTCGGAGATTACGGATTACAAGCCCTTGAACCTGCTTGGATAACAAACAGACAGATTGAATCTTGTAGAGTTGGAATCAATAGAACATTCAAAAGAGAAGGTAAAACTTTCATTAGAATATTCCCAGATAAGCCAATTACTGCTAGACCAGCTGGAGTAAGAATGGGTAAGGGTAAAGGAAATGTTGAAGGTTGGGTATCAGTAGTTAAACCTGGAAGAATAATGTTCGAGGTTTCTGGTGTTACTGAAGAGAAAGCAATGGCAGCTTTAAGAAAAGCTACTATGAAACTTCCTATTAGATGTAAGATTGTAAAAAGAGAGAATGGTGGTGAGAACTAATGAGAGCTAAGGAAATAAGAGAAATATCTACTGAAGACTTAGTAGTAAAGTGTAGAGAGCTAAAGGAAGAATTATTCAACCTAAAGTTCCAACTATCATTAGGACAAGTAACTAACACTGCTAAGATAAGAGAAGTAAGAAGAGAGATCGCAAGAATAAACACTATATTAAACGAAAGATAATTAAATCTATTGTTAAAAATGTAGATTCTTAAGAAGAGGAGGTCAAAATCTTGAGAAACGAGAGAAAAGTAAGAGAAGGTATTGTTGTTTCAGATAAGATGGACAAAACAATAGTTGTTGCTATCGAAACAATGACATTACACCCAATCTACAAGAAAAGAGTTAAGAAGACTATGAAATTCAAATCACATGATGAGAATAACGTAGCTCAAACTGGAGATAAAGTAAGAATCATGGAAACTAGACCATTATCGAGAGATAAAAGATGGAGACTAGTTGATATTATAGAGAAAGCTAAATAATAATCCAAATTATTGTTGAGAGGAGGATAATTTAATGGTACAACAACAAACTATCCTTAATGTTGCTGATAACTCTGGAGCTAAAAAACTTATGGTAATAAGAGTTCTAGGTGGATCTAGAAGAAGATTCGGTAGAATCGGTGACATTGTTGTGGCATCAGTTAAGGAAGCAATACCTGGTGGAAACGTTAAAAAAGGAGACGTAGTAAAGGCAGTTATTGTTAGAAC
>JBOFYP010000045.1:0-4623 GCA_051654725.1 Cetobacterium sp. | reverse complement strand
AAATGGATTTTTTCTATGTTTTAATGTATAATATTATGATTACATTATATTTTAAAAGGGGCGTTAGGAAAAATGAAAGTTGGATACGTTAGAATCTCTACTATTGATCAAAATGAAAGTAGGCAAGTTGTTAAAATGAATGAAATGAATATTGAAAAAATATTTTTAGAAAAATGTTCTGCTAAAGATATTGAAGGTAGACCAGAATTAAAAGCTATGTTGGATTTTGTTAGAGAGGGTGATACTATCTATGTTCACGATTTTTCTAGATTGGCTAGGTCCACAAAGGATTTACTAAATATAACTGAGATTTTAGCTGAAAAGAAGGTGGACCTTGTGTCATTCAAGGAAAACATTGATACATCTACAGCTACTGGAAAATTGATGCTTACTATGATTGGAGCTATAAATGAATTTGAGAGAACAAATCTTTTAGAAAGACAAAAAGAAGGTATCTTCCTAGCTAAACAACTCGGTAAATACAAAGGTCGTAAACCTATTCAAATCCCTGAAAATTGGGAGCCTATTTACAACGAATGGAAAGTCAGGAGAATTACTGCCAATGCAGCTATGGAGCTTTTAAAGCTTAAAAAAAATACATTTTATAAGTTAATCAAAGATTGGGAGGAGAGAGAGAAATAACTCTCTCTTTTTTCATAATCACTGAAAAAGTGGCTCTCTGAGAGCCTTTTTAAGGGCCTTCTAAAAAGTTCCCCTTATAAAAGTATACCCTGTTTTTTAGACAAAATTACTATTTTGTCCATATCTGTTGTAATCTATCTCCAATTAACATTTTTCAGAAAAAAATCAATTACAATTATTAAATTTACATCTTTTTCTATTTCCAACTTGGCTAATATTAACAGCTTTTATATTTTTACTTTTTCTTAAAGACGTACAACTTTTAGTAAGATGATATGCTTTTCCTTTTTCAACAATATAAACTGTTTCGTTACTATATGCTAAAGTAGATCCTAAAATCAAAATTGACATCATTAATTTTTTCATACTTTCTCCTTTTTTATTCCATAAAATTTTTTTTACAAATATATTATATCATTTATACTGTTTTTGACAAAAATAATATCTTTAAAGTTTGACTTCAAATTAAAAAGTTGCTATTATAGCTACGTTAACATTTTTTTTATTAAATAAATAGAAGGAGTTTTATATGGCAAATAGAAAAAAAAGAGAGTTTACTGGAAATTTTTTAAGTTTTGAAGAAGAGTTACTAACTATTAGTAACATTAAAATTTCTAATCCAAAAAATAAACTTGAAAAATCTATTAAGTTTAAAAAGGTTTATCTTTTAGTTAAAGAATTGGATAATAGGCTAGTAGTTGGAACAACCGTTCACTTTAACGGTTATTATCTCGAAAATTCAGTCGAAAAAGTACTCCTAATAAGGCAAAAAATATAAAACATTAAAACATAGAATAGGGTAAAACAAGGTTATCTTGTTTAATTTTTTAAAATTTTTGTTCTAAACAAATTTAACGATTGTAAAATTTAAACTATATATGATCTGAATTTTTTTTGAAATTATCTTTTTATACAATTTAATTATTTTTCAATAGAAAATATATAATATTTTTAGCCCATATTTTTTAAAAATTTATGGTATAATAAATTATCAACTTCTTATATTGTATTTAAGTACAAAAAAAGCATGAGAAAATAAAACCTCATGCTTTTTTACTATAAAATTTTAAAATAATTTTAGAATTTCACTCTCTAAACTTTTATTTATCATATAAAAATTCTTAGTAGTACTTTTCAATTTGTTAAAATTTATATGACTATTTCTTGAGGTATCGAAAATTACAATATCATAACTTTTTAAAGATTCTATGTTTTTAAAAACATCTTCTGCTGACACTGTTTTAATATTTAGTGTTGTTCTTTTTCCTTTCCAGTGCCCGCCCAAGATTATAATTTTTTTATCAGATATATCTTGAATCATTTTTTCAATTTTTAAAATTGGAACTTCTAAATCTTCTACAATTTCTATATTTCTTTTTAGATCTTCTTCTAATTCTAAAATTTTAAGTTCTAATTTTTCATTTTGAATTTTTAAATAATAATTTTCTTTCTGGAGCTGCTTATTCTCTTTTTCTATTTTTTCATCAATTATTATTTCTTTTTCTTGAATAACTTTCATTTTGTTTTTTAAATTTTCATTTTCAATCATTAAAAGTTCAATCGTTTTAGATTCCGCAAATTTTCTACTATTATCTAAAAATTTATCAAAACTATTGTTTAAAAGTGCTGTAATTTCAATGTTTATAACTTCAAATGTTTTTTTCATACGATCTATATCTTCTAAATTTGATTGTAGGAAGAGTCCAATCGCTTCATCAAAAATTATTTTTTTTTCGTCTCTCTTCCATTCTGCTTTTAATAAATCTGATATATTTTCTAACATCTCAACTTGTTGCTCTCTTGAAATAGAATATTCTTTTTTAAAAAATAAATTAAGTTCATTTTCAACTAAAGAATTACTCAAATTATCTTTCAACTCTATCATTTTTTTAAATTCTGTTCTTGGTTTTTTAGAAAAATATTCATTTGTTTTTTTCAAAGATTTTAAAGATAAATCATAGAATATTTTATTGTAATTTTTTGAAGTGTTGGCATAAAGAACATACATTGAATCAGAGAAAGATATTTTGTTATATGATATACTTTCTGATTCAATAATTTCTAAAAACTTATCAATTGTATCTATTTCTAATCTTTTTATAGTCAATTCTACTCGACTATTATTTTTATGTATCATATCTTCTAGTATTAAATTAGCATTTGATTCTGAATTATTTATCAAGTAAATAATTTCAAAAATAAGATTTTGAAAATCATGATTAACTAAAAAAGTAAAAGTTGTTTTTAAATCTGTTAAATTATACAAATCTATAATTAAATCTATAAATAATGTTTCATTTATTTTTTTTAATTCGTCTACTAGTTTTTGATATTTATAGTGTAGTCCATTAATCTTTTTTAATTTCCTCATTTTTTTCTCCTTAATATTTTTAAAGTCATAGAAAGAGGTCTTCTTTCAAGAAGACCTCTTGTTTTAGATTTTTATTTTAAGCACTCATTTATATATCTTTCAACCTCTTCTAAATTTCTAAACTGGTTTTCTACTGCATTTCGAACAATGTTTTGAGTATAAAATCCATCATCCCATCCTCTCGCATCCGCTGAACCTTTTTTCAGAGTTAAAATATTATTCGATTCTGTTGTTAATTCTTCAATTATTTTTTTTAAAGTTTCAAAGTTTCTTCTCATTTTATTTTCTCCTTTTGATTTAGAATTAGAATTTATAAATTTATTTTTGACGTCTCATTACTTCTACTAAAAGTTCTTTTGTTGTAAATTGTTTTAAATGATTATTTCTAAAAGAATACTGGAATTCATAGCTTTCAAATACAGCTTCTATAATTTTTTCCAATAATTCAACTTCTACTTTTTCTTGAAGAAGAAACTCTGTAATTTTAATTCCTTCTACTCCAATTTTTTTTCCAACTCTTTCTTCACTAAGATTTTTTAATCCCATTTCTTTAATAATTGATCCCATAATATTGAACCTTTTCATTTTTTACACCTCCATTTTTTAAGGGGGGAGTGTGAAAATACAAGTTGCTAATATGCCCTTTTCTTGAATATATTATAACACTTTTTTCAAAAAAAGTAAATAAAAAACAAACTAAAACACATACTATTTTTTATTTTTTTAAAATAAAAAAATATCTTAAAACCATTGATTTTAAAAGGTTTTACGGTGATTTTCCAATGATATTTCCTTTGTTTTTATAAGATGAAAATACCTCAACAATAAAAAATAAAATAACAATAAAAAATTAAAAAAACATTTTTTTATGGTGGGAGTTTGGATTTACAAAATCTTAATTTGAACAATTTAAATTCTAAAATAAATTTTATTTAGAACATAAAGGAAAAAACAGAAACCAGCAAAACCTTCTTTTACCATATTATATGTTTTAATGTTTTTCTTTTTAATGTTTTAGGCGGCGGTTAAAGTTTGAAAATAGATAATCTATATGCCGACGTAAGTTGATTCAATTTTGATAAAATGTTGTTTAAAAAGGGAATGCCCCGAAAAGATAGCCCGAGGGGGAGGGCGGGAAAAAGAAAAAGGTTCTAGGGCGAAGAGAATCTACTAATGCCTTTTCCAACTCCACTCTTATAAGTCATTTTCAAGCCCTTTTCCTATTAAGACAAGAACTGTCTCTGGCTCTTGAGCGGAGTACTGAGCGACCGACAGGGTAGCGTGCCATGAGGGACTGACTATAATCACCTGCACTATCCCAGCTCCAACCAGAGGGAGATAGCGATGAGCCAAGTGGCTATCCCTACTTAAATTCTTTTAAGTCTTTAGGCGGGGATTGCGGTTGGAGGAACTGATTGGTATATTCCCGCCGTAACTTTAATATCTAAGATGTCAATATGCCTTTCATATTTGGCGAAGAAATGGGAATGTCCCGACAAGATAGCAGTAGAGGGAGGGTGGGGATTTTTTGTGGGGGCGAAGTTGCTGCCCCGTGCCCGTGAAGGCTCTGCTGAATCTTGCTTTCAATCTTACTAATTCAGCAAAAAAGA
>JBOFYP010000044.1:0-2202 GCA_051654725.1 Cetobacterium sp. | reverse complement strand
ATGTCTAGATTAGTTAACGAAGATTTAGATAAAGTTAGACCTGAAAAGTCTTTAACTACTCCATTAAAATCTGCTTATGGTAGAGATAACTATGGACACAGAACTTGTAGAAATAGAGACAAGGGACACAAAAGACTTTACAGAATCATCGACTTTAAAAGAAATAAATTAGATGTACCTGCAAAGGTAGTATCACTTGAGTATGATCCAAATAGAACTGCAAATATTGCACTATTATCATACGCAGACGGAGAAAAGAGATATATTCTTGCTCCAAAGGGACTTAAGAAAGGTGATATCGTAACAGCTGGTTCAAATGCTGAAATAAAGCCAGGAAATGCTCTTAAATTAAAAGAGATGCCTGTTGGATCGCAGATACACAATGTTGAGTTACAAAGAGGAAAGGGTGGACAATTAGTTAGATCTGCAGGAACTGCGGCAAGACTAGTTGCAAAAGAAGGAACTTACTGTCACGTACAGTTACCATCAGGTGAATTAAGATTAATTCATGGAGAATGTATGGCAACTATCGGAGAAGTAGGAAACTCAGAGCATAGCTTAGTTTCACTAGGTAAAGCTGGAAGAAACAGACACAAAGGAAGAAGACCTCATGTTAGAGGATCTGTAATGAACCCTTGTGATCACCCACATGGTGGAGGAGAAGGTAAAGCTCCAGTAGGAAGAAAATCTCCAATGACTCCTTGGGGTAAACCAGCTCATGGTGTTAGAACAAGAGGAAAAAGAACTTCTGACAAGTTTATCGTAAGAAGAAGAAACGAAAAGTAATTTTCGAGAGGAGGCTAATAGGTAATGGCTAGATCATTAAAAAAAGGACCTTTCTGTGACCACCACTTAATGAAAAAAGTTGATGAAGCAGTAGCTACTGAAAACTTGAAAGCGGTAATAAAGACTTGGTCTAGAAGATCAACAATATTCCCTAACTTTATAGGATTAACTTTTGGTGTTTACAATGGTAAAAAGCACATACCAGTTCATGTAACTGAACAAATGGTTGGACATAAGCTTGGAGAGTTTTCACCAACAAGAACATACTATGGTCATGGTGTAGACAAAAAGAAAAAGAAAAAATAATCAATTTATAGAATTGAGAGTATGAAAAGGAGGTTGGACTAGTGGAAGCTAGAGCAATAACTAGATTCGTAAGATTATCTCCGAGAAAAGCTAGACTTGTAGCAGACTTAGTGAGAGGAAAATCAGCATTAGACGCTTTGGATACGTTAGAGTTTACTAACAAAAAAGCAGCTAGATTTATAAAGAAAACACTAGCATCAGCAATCGCTAATGCAACTAACAACTTCAACATGGATGAAGAAAAGTTAGTAGTATCAACAATAATGATAGATGACGGACCAGCTCTAAAGAGAATCATGCCAAGAGCAATGGGAAGAGCAGATATAATAAGAAAACCAACAGCACACATTGTTGTGGCAGTGTCTGAAAAGTAGTAAGGAGGTAAGACTGTGGGACAAAAAGTAGACCCTAGAGGACTGAGACTTGGAATAACAAGAACTTGGGATTCTATCTGGTATGCAGATAAAAAAGAATACGCAAAGTTCTTCCATGAAGATATAAAAATCAGAGAAATGATTAAGAAGAATTACTTCCATGCGGGAATTTCGAAGGTAAAAATCGAGAGAACTTCTCCATCACATGTTGTAGTTTTAATTCACACAGCTAAAGCTGGAATAATCATTGGAAGAAAAGGTTCTGAAATAGAAGCTTTAAGAGCAAAACTTGAAAAGTTAACTGCTAAGAAAATTACAGTTAAAGTTCAAGAAGTTAAAGAATTTAACAAAGATGCAACTTTAGTTGCTGAAAATATTGCTACATCTATCGAAAAAAGAGTAGCATATAAGAGAGCAGTAAGCCAAGCTGTTATGAGAGCTATGAAGTCTGGAGCAAAAGGAATCAAAGTTATGGTTTCTGGAAGATTAAATGGTGCTGAGATCGCAAGATCTGAATGGGTAGTAGAAGGAAAAGTACCTCTACATACATTAAGAGCAGACATTGATTATGCAACAGCTACAGCACATACAACTTATGGAGCTCTTGGAATTAAAGTTTGGATCTTCCACGGTGAAGTACTTCCAACTAAAAAGGAAGGAGGGGAAGCGTAATCATGTTAATGCCTAAAAGAACAAAACATAAAAAAATGTTTAGAGGAAGAATGAAGGGTACAGC
>JBOFYP010000043.1:0-3371 GCA_051654725.1 Cetobacterium sp. | reverse complement strand
GAGTAATGTCGATTTTCCCGAACCTGTTGAGCCTGTTATAAAATTCCAAGTTCCAGCTTTGATATCCAAATCTAAATTTTGAATTACAGACTCTTCATAACCAGAGCTTACTCTCTTTAAAGAGATTTCCATAAATGCTCACCCATCTTTTCTAAATCGAATATATCTTCTGAAACATCTTTTCCAGTACGTTTAAAAATCTCTATACCTACTTTTAACATAGGTGTTGGACTAAACCCTATATGAGTATGATTTTTTATTAATAAGCTGTTAAAATCAGTTTTAGAGCCTCTGAAATTGATTTTACCATTTTGTAAATTTAAAACTTCATCACAATATTGAATCTCTGACAAATGGTGAGTTATTAAAATTATTGTCATTCCCTCTTCTTTCAATTTTCTGAGAAGATTTAAGATAATTTTACGATTAGTTGGGTCAAGCATGGCTGTTCCCTCATCTAAAATTAATATTTTAGGATTCAAAGCTAAAGCAGAGGCTATACATAACCTCTGCTTCTCACCACCAGATAATTTTGAAATTTTCTCTTCATTTCTACCTTCAAAGTCAATCATTAAAAGCAATTCATCTATTCGTTTCAGCATATCTTTTGAATTCATTCCATAATTTTCCATAGAGAAAGCAATCTCTTCCTCTACTACATCTGTGACAATCTGTTCATCTGGATTTTGGAAAACCATCCCAATCTCTTTTCTACACTCGAACATATTCTCTTTAAAATTTAATCCATTTATAGCAACCGTTCCACTCTCAGGCTCTTCTATTCCTAGAATAAGCTTGATTAGAGTACTCTTTCCTGAACCATTTTTTCCAAGTAAAGAGTAGAATTTTCCAGCTTCTAAAGCGAGTGAAAAATTCTGAAATATTTTTTTGTCCTCATAAGAGAAATTAATATTATCTAATTTAATCAACCGAATCACTCCAATCATCTACATCCGAGAAGTTTAAAGAGATATTTTCATTTTCTAAAAGCTCTTTAAAGACCTCCATGAAAACTCCTGATTCACTGATTGATTTCACTCGATTTAAAATATCATTCAAATCTTTATAGCAACTTGCTTCACCGTTCCAGTCAGCACTACAACTTTTATCTACTCCACAACTTGGACTACCAGAGATTCCATAAACTCCCAAAATTTCATAGTCATTTCTAATATACTCTTTCACAGTTGTTAAAATTGGATATAACATCTGTTTTGAAGCTTCTATAAAGTGAGGGTATTGGAACTGCTCTTTAACATGCCTCCACCTTTTAAGACCCAATAAAGTCATCTCAGGACATGGAAGCTGAACTATTCCAACTCCATTCTGAATAGAACTTTTTATAAAATCTAAAAAATGATTTTGATTCTTTGCATACGGCTTCACAACACAATTTTGATTTAAAATACAGTGTGAAACTATTATAATTTTTTTACTTCTATTCATAATTTTATATTACCCTTTTATTTTTGATAAGATACTTTTTGGAAGTTTTATTAAAATAATTGCTACTACAACACAAGAGGTTATTTTATCAATTAAATTAGATATAACTCTTGGGAAAAACGTTGCAGTAAATATTTTTTGACCACTTTTTACAAGTATTCCTGTTAATAAATCCAATGAACCACCTGTTAATCCTCCAAAAAGAGTTACAGTTATAGGCGTTCCTATCATTGGAGCTAATACTGAGATTAATATCCCTGTTAAAACAGCTGTTTTGATAGAGAATCCAAATTTTTTCACAATAAAACCAACGATTACACCAATCATCATATTTACAATTGCATATGGTAACTCAACTGGGTTATTAACCATTGCTCTAATAATATTTGTTATCAATCCTGTAACTCCTCCAAAAAAAGGTCCTAATAGTACAGCTGATAAAATTGTTCCAATTGTGTCTAAAAATAGAAATGGTATTCCAAACGCCTTTGCTAATGTAGCCAAAACAATATTCAGTCCAATCCCTAATCCTGAAATTGTAATAGCTAGTGTGTTCTTGTTCATTTCATCCCCCTGGTTTCTTTAGGCTAACTCTTTTTCTAGCCTCGATATTATTTTTTCCAATCTCTCTAATTTTTTCTCTGTAAATTTGCTAGTATTTACAGTTTTAGAGATGTTAATTAGCTTTAATTTAAGTTCCTCTTTTTTTAAATCTTCAGAACTTTCAGCTTCTAATACAGTATGAGATTCTTTAAACTCTCTAAGTTTTTCCTTTGGATTTTCAGCTTCTAATATCTCGACAACATCCTCAGGTTTCTCAATTTTTTTAATCTCTTTTATAACTCTATCTGGTAGTTCATAAACATCACTTGAAGTATACTGCAGAGAAAGAACTCTTCTATCTAAGCATAAATAAACGAAATCTCTTTTAAAACCTAAACTCTCATACCATTTTCCAAACATACCATTTTTGTTATTAGAAAATACCTCTTTTGCTTCTAAAAAAACATCTCCAAGCTCTTTTAGGTTCTCTTTTAAAAGAGTTCCAGTGTGAAGAGCTTTTTTTTCAAGTTCAATTAGATGTTCTTTGTCATCAAAATTAAATTGGCTGTAATCAAATGTTGATTTGAATTTCTCTTTTTTAATGACTACTTCACTTTTCTTATAATTGTCTAACAATCCCATTCTACTATCTCCTTTACTAAGTTTTTATAGTCTTCTGAAGCTGTTGAAGAGGGGTCTATCTCGTAGATAGATTCTTTTGTAAGTCCTAACAGATTCAGTTTAGAACACGTTCTAATTAGAGTTTCTGTTGTTTTAAAGTTATTTTTTAAGTGTTCAGAAATCTCTTTGCTCACTTTTTTTCTCTTATCCAATTTTGTAGCCAAAACAACTGTATTCTTAATTTTTATATCTAACTCTTCCTCTGTTTGCTCTAAAGTTTGAATTAAAAGATTCAATCCATCAAGAGCCAATAGTTCTGTCTCACAAGGGATTAAAATATAATCAGATGCATATAGAGCATTTACCGTGAAAAGGTTCATACTTGGTGGACAATCTATTATGATATAGTCGTAATTTTCTCTTAATTTATTTATAGCTTTTTTTAGTAGTTTTTCTGTTCCGAACTTTGAAGTTAACTGTCTTTCAGCTAGATTTAAGATAAGATTAGAAGGTATTAAATCAAAATTTGTAGTATTAACGATAACATCATTTATATCTATTCCATCTACTAAGATATCTTTTATAGTCAATTTTGGTGTTTCATTTAAAGCGGTAAAAGTAAGACTAGCTTGAGGGTCTGTATCAATTAGTAGAACCTTTTTATTCTCTAATGTCAATCCAGCTCCAATACAATGTGTCGTAGTCGTCTTTCCAACTCCACCTTTAAAGTTAATGATTGATATTATTTTAGTCATTTTTTT
>JBOFYP010000042.1:0-1694 GCA_051654725.1 Cetobacterium sp. | reverse complement strand
GAGGCTTGAACTAATATTGCTTCTACACTTTCAAATTCAACTTCATTATGGTGAGCCATAACAGCATTTATAACTGCTGGTTTTTCTCCAAACTTCTTTAAGAATTCTCCACCTATTATAGCATGTGAAGCTTCTATGTCGTGGTCTAAAACTTTACCTACGTCATGTAACAATCCAGCTCTTTTAGCTAGCTTTGTATCTGCTCCTAATTCTGCAGCTAAATTTGCAGCTAACTTTGCAACCTCTATTGAATGTGTTAATACATTTTGCCCATAACTTGTTCTATACTTTAATTTTCCTAAAGTTTTTATAATTTCCATGTGCATTCCTGGAATACCTAATTCTAGAAGTGCTTGCTCTCCAGCTTCAACGATATCTTTTTCTATCTCTTTTCTAGATTTATTTACAACCTCTTCAATTTTACCTGGATGTATTCTACCATCATTTATTAATTTTTCAATTGCTCTTCTAGCAACTTCTCTTTTCACACCATCAAAACTTGATAAAACAACAGCTTCTGGAGTATCATCTATTATTATATCAACTCCTGTTAATGCTTCAATAGTTCTGATATTTCTACCTTCTCTACCTATGATTCTACCTTTCATCTCATCATTAGGTAAATTTACAACTGATACTGTTGCGTCTGCAACAAATTCAGAAGAAGCTTTTCCTATTGCTGTTGAAAGTATTCTTTTTGATAATCTATCTTTTTCATCTTCTAATTTATATTCAAATTCTCTTATAGCTAACGCTGTTTCATGAACTAAATCATCTTTTAATTTTGATATTAACATATCTTTAGCTTCGTTTTTAGTCATTTCAGATATTTTTTCTAAAGTTTCTTCTTGAACTTTTTTTAAATCTTCTATTTCACTTCTTTTATTCTCTAAAGATGCATTAACTTCTTCTAATTCTGCTGCTCTAACTTCCACTTTTTCTATTTTAGATTCTAGTGTTTCCTCTTTTTTAGCTAATCTAGATTCTTTTTGTAACATATCGTTTTTAGCTAATTTAATCTCTTTTTCTGCTTCTTCTTTTAACTGATAAGCTGTTTCTTTTGCTTTTATTTCAATCTCTTTACTTTTAGCTAATGATTCTTTTTCTGCTCTTTCTAAAATCTCTTTTGCTTTTATTTTTGCTTTTATTTTTTCATCTTCTAAATTATTAAGTTCCTCTATTTTTTTATCTATAGTTGATTTTTTATACATTACACTAACTATAATAGCTAGCCCAACTATAGCTAATCCTATTCCAATTGCTGAATTCATTTTTTCTCCTTTTGTAATATTATTTAAAGCTTGCGATAGCTTCCTCTTCTGTTAAGTAAATATCAAATAATTCATCTAATCCTATCATTTCAAATATAGTTTTTATATGATCATTTAAACCCACTAATTTTATATCTCCACCTATTTCTCTTACAACTCTTAATTTTCCTCTTAAAATACCCATTGCCAAGCTGTTTATATGAACTAATTCACTAAAATCTATTACGAATTTATTTATATCAAGCTCTATTTGTTTTGCAACTCTCTCTTTTAATTTTGGAGCTACTAATGCATCTAACTCTCCACAAACTTTTATCACTCTTATATCTTCTACTGTTTTTTCGATTATTTCAAAATTTGTTGTCATTACTATACTTCCTCCTTAACTTTTTTTTCTACTTTTATTTTTGTTCCGTTGATTTT
>JBOFYP010000041.1:0-3513 GCA_051654725.1 Cetobacterium sp. | reverse complement strand
CCCATATTAAATACAAAGCCTCCTTAAATGAGATAAAGCTTTCATCTATCATCATATTCAATTTTACTTAAAATTAGTTTATTTGGTCAGATAAAGAAAACTCAACTATTGTTTCGTCTTTTCCTAACTCTTCGTTAACATTAATTAACTCATTATTAGCATCAAAAAGTTCTACGTCTAGTGCTAGCGCTTGGAACTCTTTTAATAAAACTTTAAATGACTCTGGTAGATCTGCTTCTGGCATCTCTTCACCTTTTACAATCGCTTCATAAGTTTTTGTTCTACCTGTTACATCATCAGATTTAACTGTTAACATTTCTTGAAGTATATTTGATGCACCATAAGCTTCTAGTGCCCAAACTTCCATCTCTCCAAGTCTTTGTCCACCAAATTGTGCTTTTCCTCCAAGAGGTTGTTGTGTTACTAATGAGTATGGACCTATTGCTCTTGCATGCATCTTATCTTCAACTAAGTGATGAAGTTTTAACATATACATTCTTCCAACTGTTACTGGATTATCAAACTTATCTCCAGTTCTACCATCAAATAATGTAACTTTACCTTTTCTTGGGTATCCTGCTTTTTCTAAATAATCTTTTACTTGCTCTTCTGTAGCTCCATCAAATACTGGAGTTGATAAATATGTTCCACCATTTAATTTACCCATTGCCATTCCTAAGTGAACCTCAAGAACCTGTCCAATATTCATACGCGAAGGTACTCCTAATGGGTTAATAACAACGTCTAAATGTGTACCATCAGCTAAGAATGGCATATCTTCTGATGGTAAAACTCTAGAAACAACACCTTTATTTCCGTGTCTTCCTGACATTTTGTCTCCAACAGTTATTTTTCTTTTTTCTGCAATAAATACTCTTATAGATCTATTTACTCCAGCTTTTAATTCGTCTCCGTTTTCTCTTGATAATTCAAGAACTTCAACAACTGTTCCTTTAGAACCATGTGGCATTTTTAAAGATGTATCTCTTACATCTCTTGCCTTTTCTCCAAATATAGCTCTTAAAAGTTTTTCCTCTGCTGGTGGCTCTGATTCACCTTTTGGTGCTGTTTTTCCTACTAATATATCTCCAGGTCCAACTTCAGATCCTACAACTATTATTCCTCTTGAGTCTAAATTCTTCAATGCTTCTTCTGATACATTTGGTATTTCTCTTGTTATTTCTTCGTCACCTAATTTAGTATTTCTAGCTTCTACTTCATACTCTTCAATATGAATAGATGTAAATACATCATCTTTTCTTAATCTATCAGATATAAGAATCGCATCCTCGTAGTTATAACCTTCCCAAGGCATAAATGCCATTAGAATGTTTCTTCCAAGTGCTAAATCTCCACCTTTTGTTGCTGGTCCATCTGCAATTACTTGATTAAGCTCTACTTCTTGACCTAAACTAACTAATGGAGTTTGATGTAAACACATTGCTTGATTTGATCTCTCAAAATTAAGTAATCTATGCTTATAACTTTTTCCTTCTGTATCTTCTATTATAATCTCTTTTGCATCAACATAAATTACTTTACCAGTTGCTTTTGCTGAAATTACTGCTCCAGAATCTACTGCTACTTTTCTCTCAAGTCCTGTTCCAATGAAAGGTGCTTCTGTTCTTAAAAGTGGTACAGCTTGTCTTTGCATGTTCGATCCCATCAGTGCTCTGTTGGCATCATCATGTTCTAAGAACGGTATTAGTCCTGCTGAAACTGATACTACTTGCTTTGGTGACACATCTAAGTAATGAACTTTTTCTCCTGGAATATGAACTATTTCATGTCCATATCTACAAACAACGTCATCTAAAAGTTCTCCATTTTGTCCAAGCTTTGTATCGGCTTGTGCTATAAATAGTCCTTCTTCTTCATCAGCTGCTAAGTAATGGATATTATTAAAGTCTGCTATTCCATTATCTACTTTTACATATGGTGTTTCTATGAATCCATAAGAGTTTACTTTTGCATATATTGCTAAAGATCCTATTAGACCTATATTTGGTCCTTCTGGTGTTTCTATTGGACAAATTCTTCCATAATGTGAATCATGAACGTCTCTTACTTCGAACCCGGCTCTTTCTCTTGAAAGTCCTCCTGGTCCTAATGCTGATATTCTTCTTTTGTGAGTTAATTCAGCTAATGGATTTGACTGGTCCATGAATTGAGATAATTGACCTGAACCAAAGAAATCTAAAACTAATGCATTTAATGGTCTAGTGTTTAATAATGATTGTGGAGTTAATGTTTCTACATCTTGTATAGTCATTTTCTCTTTTACCATTTTACCCATCTTAGATAATCCAGCTTTAATCTGCATTAATAAAAGCTCTCCAACTCCTCTAACTCTTCTGTTAGATAAGTTATCTATGTCATCAGTATGTCCTTTTCCATTATTAAGTGAAATTACATACTTTATTGTTGCTAATACATCCTCTTTTGTTAATAAAATTTCATCTTCTGGAAGATTTATTTTTAATCTTTTGTTCATTTTATATCTTCCAACAGGCTCTAAATCATATCTTTGAGGATTGAAGAACATCTGTTTTATTAAAGATCTTGCTGAATCGATTGTTACTAAATCTCCAGGTCTTAATTTCTTAAACACCTCTGTTACAGCTTCTTCTTTAGTATCTCCAGTGTCGTTTACTATTGTATTTGCAAATACTTTATCTTCTGGCTTTACTTCCCAAACTAAAATGTTTTCTATTTTTGAATCTACTAATTCAAATATCACAGCTTCTGTTATAAGTTGCTTAGTTTCAAATAAAATTTCTCCAGTTTCTTCGTTAAAGATATCTTCTTTAACAAAACTTCCTTCAATTTTTGTTTTAAGGACACTTATTAGTTCCTCTTTATTTGAATATCTTGAATAATATTCTGATAAATTAACATTTTTTTCTTCTAAAAAATCATCCATAATTTCTTCGTTTGTATCAAAGAAATCTACTGCTTTCAAGAATACTGTTGCTAAAACTTTTTTCTTTCTGTCAATTTTAACACTTAAGAAATCATTTTTATCAGTTTCAAATTCTAACCAAGTTCCTTTGTAAGGAATAATTTTTCCAGAGAACAGGTCTTTTCCTGTTTGAATGTTAACTTCTTTATTAAATGATACTCCTGGAGATCTGTGCAGCTGTGAAACTACAACTCTTTCAGCACCATTTATAATAAATGTTCCTCTTTCTGTCATTAAAGGAACTTCTCCAAAATAAACAAGTGTTTCTTGGATTTCATTTCCACTCTTTTTATTCGTAAGTCTAAGTCTTACTTTTAAAGAAGCAGAATACGTTTTCCCTCTTTTTTTGCACTCAAGCTCATCATTCAATGGAGCATCTGCTTGATGTAGTTCGTAAGCAACATACTCTAGCTTTATATCTCCATTTGAAGATTCAACAGGGAATATTTCTCTAAAAGCAGATTCAAGCCCCTTATCTTTTCTGTTAAGTGGAGCCTCCTTAGCTTGTAGAAAATCTTCATAGGAATCCAGTTGGAATTCTAAAAAATGAG
>JBOFYP010000040.1:0-2033 GCA_051654725.1 Cetobacterium sp. | reverse complement strand
GTTTGTTCATGAAAAAAGCAGCTGTTTTACCAAGCTGCTTTCAACAACGATATTTTCTTAAAAATATCCGTATATATAATATTTTCTTTTCCTAAAAAAACAAGAGCTTCTTCTAAATCGGAATAAGAATATTTCTTTTCTTTTCTTTTATTCCAACTCACCAACCTTTGGAACAGTTCTTCAGATGTTACTTTATTATTTTCTTTTATTAAAAAAATTAAAGTTGTTAATAATTCGATAATATTCTCTATCTCGTTTTTATTATTTGTTTTATAATTTTTTTGAATATTTTTATAAAAATTTAAAGTTCTTAAAATATAGTTTTCTTCTTTTGATAAATTGTCACTAATATTTTTTCTTTGAAGTTGCTCTTTTATTGTTTCCAAATTACTTTTACTAGTTCTACTATAATTTTTTAATTCTCCATAAACTACATTTAAAAATTTTGAAAAAGGCCCTTTTTCATATTTAACAAATTTAAAATAATCTTTATCAGAAAAAATATCATACATATAAATTATTTTTTGAAAAATTAAATCTGTTATAGTTTTTTTTAACTCTGGCTCTTTATTAATCTCACTTAAAATAATTGCTAAATATAAATGAGCTTTATTTAGGTGAATTTCAGAAAGAGTAGGTTCATACACATAAACTTTAAAATCATATTTTTCTAACTCTATTGAAAAATGTGTTATTTCTCCTTTAACTTTATTCCAATCAAGTTTTCCATTTCCAGCACCTAGTGGAGGCAATGCAACACTTTTTATTTGCTCTTTTAACATCAATTCTTTTAATTTATTTAATCCAATTGTAATATATTCTATTCTTGAATTTTCTCTCCAACTTGTTTTGGTTGGAAAATTAACTATTATTTTATTATTCTCTTTAGTATAAACTAAGTTTTTTCCTATATCTACTTCTTTCATTTTGCATTTTTCATAATAATTTTTAAAATTATCTGGATATATTTTTTTAAATTGATAAGCTAGACCTTTACCCATTATACCTTCTGTATTTACTGGGTTAACCAATATTTCTGCCTCAGAATCAAAAATATTTCCTTGTTTTATATTCAACATTTCAATTCCTCCCTTCCATCAAATTTAAAATAAAATTACCCAGGAAAAAACTTTGGTTTTATTATAACATTAATATTTTTAATATTTTTGTTTTTTAAGATTCCTTCAACTTTAGTTTTAACATTTTGATTATAAACATATATACTTTTTATTTCTTCAACCTTAATATTTGAATAAACTAGAGCCTCGGATTTTAAAAATTGTTTAACTTCATTATTGCTGTAGTCTAGTCTTTCTTCAATTCCTAACAAACTTATATAAACTTTTTCAATTTTATCAAAGAATTCTTCAGAATTTTCTATAATCTTACCAAAACTACTAGTTGGATGATAAAGAGAATAAATCATTCTCTCTTTATGGTTCTCAATTTCTGGAATTAAATATATCATATTTTCCTTGTTATATTTCTGTATTACAACATAATTATACCCTATACCATGTCTTTCTTCAAAATAATTAAAATGTAACGGAACATAATTATTAAGGTTACACCCGTTTACGGACTCTCTTCCTTTTATAATACCATTATCTGCTGTATTCACAAATTTTTTTACTTCATTTCTGGAGTGAATCCCATTCTCCAATATACTTTCTAAATTTTCTATATGTGTTATATGGTGCATTTGTTATCCTTTCTTATTTTTTATCTAACAATCCATTAATCATCATTTCTAATATCTCTTGTTGTTTAGGATCTAACATCTCTATTTTTTCAAATAAAGGGTTTACTCTTTTTTTTAAATCTTTTTTAACAACACTAATAACTTTTCCACAACAAACTATTTCATCTGTTTTTATCTCAATATCTAGAAATAGATGATTGTCACTCGATAAAACATACACTCCATTCTTTTTCTTTAATCTTTTAACCAGTGCTTCTCCTGTATTCCTATTCTGAAATACCCCTATCTCTCCAATCCCAACCTCAACTTCTTTTTTTAGAATCACAATGTC
>JBOFYP010000039.1:0-1959 GCA_051654725.1 Cetobacterium sp. | reverse complement strand
TTTTTTTTTAATGGTCTTCATTTTTTGCTTATTAAACCACGAATATTAAATATTTAAATTTTGTTTTCACTCTAAATTGTAGATAAGATACAGGAGGTTCTAAATAAAAACAAAAAAAGTTACAGGAAGTTGTATTGTATTGTATTGTATTTATTAGCCGTTCTCATAATTTTTTTTTAGTTAATGATGACAATTAAAAGTTAGAATTGTGTGAGAAGGCACCGCGTTTGCAGTTGGAATAGTAAAGAAACATTTCATAAGCAAGTTAATTTAGATAAAAGTGACGTTACAATGTGATTGTCGAATAGAGAGCTATTCGAAGAAAATAACGTATATGTAATATTTTAAAACGTGAAGATAGACTAGTCGGTTAAACGAATTCGTTGTAACAATAGAATCAACACTTATGTAAGTAATGAAAATAATAAATATAAAATGTAAACATTGCACAGGTTTTTTTTTTCCATCGGTTTAATTCGGATTTGCTGAGGATATTCCCGTTGTTGCTGCTATTCCATCATATTCTGCGACTAATAAGTTGATCTGGTGCGAGAAGGTTGTCAATTTTCCCATGTAAGTATACTTTTAGGTCTTTCTTGAATTTTTTCAAATTTTTCTCCTTTTTTAGATCATCACTCAGCTGATTGTAGAGGATAACTCCCAAATGTGAAATGTCTGTGCCCAGGTGCTGCCTTTTTTTGAATTTGGCAGCAATTAGTGAACCCGATGATCTCCGATTGTTGTCGTTTATCGGAAAATCCAGCAATTCATCACGACTCAGCAGGAGAGACTTTTGTTTGTAAGTTGACTTAACCTTTTTTTTTGCTAAAGTTTTAATCTTTTTTTTTAATGGTCTTCATTTTTTGCTTATTAAACCACGAATATTAAATATTTAAATTTTGTTTTCACTCTAAATTGTAGATAAGATACAGGAGGTTCTAAATATAAACAAAAAAGTTACAGGAAGTTGACTTAACCACTTTTTTTGCTATAGTTTTAGTTTTTTTTTAATGGTCTTCATTTTTTGCTTATTATTATTATTATTATAATTATATTTATTAAGGTCTAAATTCAATCGAATATTGCATGACCGTTTCTCTCCTAAATACATTTCGTTGGTTTCAATACCTATTCTTCTTACGGGCTAAAATTTACTTTAATACAGTCATTAATGCCAATTTTAATAGGGTTCTTTGCCTTTTTTAGTTTTAATATATTTTTGTTTAATTTAATTTTTTTTTTCAATTCTTTTTAAGTTACATCGTATTTATTTTACTAATTCCTTATTTCCTATGTTTTTTTTACTATCATTTTTCATATTTTTTATTCATATTTATTTTAAATTTTCTATTTTTATTTTTATTTTTAATTAGGGTATTTTATCCATTAAATGGGCCAATGTTTTAAATGGGACACCGTTTAAAAAAGGAAAAACTAAGTTTGAGCTGCAAGGAAGGAGTTTCGATTGACATAATGTATATGAAAGTTGTGAGAAATTTCAGCAAGCAACTTTCTGTCCAAAAATTAAATTACTTAGGCTTAAGAGTGCTGCAGGATGTCCAAAATTCATTTTGTATGGGAAAAATACACAACTTTTAAGCCTTAATTCTCAGGACAGGAAGCAACTTTATTGACATGTTTTTGCTCAAATTTGTGTCTTAAGTTTTAAACTTTAGAATTTCACTCGTAAATCCCAGCTACATTCATTAGTTCCGGAGATATTTCCACTTTTCTGAAGGCTAATTTCAAATCTATTAATTGGGACACTTTTCTATGAGAGATCTATTTATTGGGACAAAAATTATTTAAGTCACCTTTGATTTTTTTCGACATGAAATGATTGGAATTTTGATTGAAGGAACTGATTCCTTCAGTGAACTTGCCATAAATGATAACTTTAGCTGACTTAATACATGCCCACTGCAATAGATGTTCTTGACATGTGCATATTTTTGCATA
>JBOFYP010000038.1:0-1366 GCA_051654725.1 Cetobacterium sp. | reverse complement strand
GCTGCCCAAGGAATTCCAGCTGTTGCTGTTCCTGCTACTATATCAAATTGCTTATCTTTTAAAACTTCTATAAAAGCATCTACTACAACTTGTCTTTCTTTCGGAAAACCAATCATCTTTCTGTTATCACAATAAATTGGACTCTTAATTCCTGATACAAAAGTAAATGGATCTTTAACACTTAATCTAACTGCCTCTGTTCCTAATAATGATTTTGCTATATTTTTTTCTCTAGACATTTTTATAACTCACTCCTTCTCCAATTTTTTCTATAAAGTTTTTTCCATCATAAACTAATTTACCTCTAACAAATGTGGAAAGAACTTTTCCCCCTCCAACAATTCCATTATATGGTGTCCATGAGCATTTCGAAACTACATTTTCATCCTTTATAGTTTCTTTAATTGATGTATTCACAACAACTAAATCAGCATCATATCCTATTTCTAATTTACCTTTATTCTCTATTCCAAATATTTTAGCTGGATTTTTTGACATAATATTTTGTAATGTTTTCATATCTATTTTTTTATCTAGTTCTTTAAGCATTAACTCTAATGAATTTTCTACTCCAGGTATTCCATATGTCACTTTTGAATTTTTTTCATCTAAAGTATGAGGTGCATGGTCTGTACCTATTGTATCTATAGTTCCATCTTGTAGTCCTAACCATAACTCTTCGTTATCAGATACTTCTTTAAGCTCAGGTTTCATCATTAATAATGAATTAGCCATACTGCAGTTTAAAAATAGATGGTGTGGTGCTACTTCTCCATATATTTTTAATCCCTCTTTTTTAGCTGCTCTCAATTTTTCTACTTCACTTTTTTTTGATAAATGACATAAATAAAGTGGTCTATTAAATTTTCTAGCTAACTCTATAGCTCTATCAACCATTTCATCTTCAGCATGAACAGAAACTATTTTAGATTCTTTAAATAAACCTTCTAAAACTTTATCCTCTTCAACTAGCATATCTCCTGTTGACATATTTAAGAATATTTTAGTTGAAGCTACTCTATTTTTAACTTTTTTTATTTCATCCATATTATTTAATCTACTTCCACCAAAATGGAATCCATAATCTACATAACTTCTATTTTTAGAGTTCTCTTCTTTATCATTTAGTATCTTTTCTGTTGTTGTATTTGGAACTGTATTTGGCATATCTATAAATGTAGTTACTCCACCTTTAGCACATGCTTTACTTCCAGTTTCAAAATCCTCCTTATGACAAAGCCCAGGATCTCTCATATGAGTATGTACATCTATAACTCCTGGTAAAACCCAATTTTCATCTGCATCTACAATCTCGTCTATATCTAGCTCTTCTACTTCTGAGCAGTTATAAATTTTCACTATTTTT
>JBOFYP010000037.1:0-1942 GCA_051654725.1 Cetobacterium sp. | reverse complement strand
TAAACTACGTAACGGGAGAAATTCAAAACGGGGATTTCTAAAAAAATAAAATATTAACTGGAGGGAATTTATATGAAAAAGTTAGCACTTTTATTAGGTTCTTTATTAGTAGTTGGAGCAACAGCATCTGCGAAAGAATTTGTAGTAGCACCAGTAGAAGTATCGAAAGAGGTTGTAGTAGTAGCTGAACCTGTAGTAGAGGTTGTAGAGGAAGCTTTCAGACCATTTGGATATGCTGGATTAGAGTATAGAGCATATGGAGAAACTGAAGGGCACGGAGATAAAATAGTAGTTACAAACGGAGAAGAAAATACAACTCAGGATTCTTGGAACAGAGGATCAAATAACTACGCTAGATTACAAACAGTTTTTGGAGTTCAAATGACTGAAAAATCTAGATTTGATGTAAGAGTAAGAGATTTTAATAATTTAGATAGAAATGATGACGGTTCTGATACAGGTAGAAAAGGTACTGAAACTAGATTAAGATATAAATATCAGCATACACCAGTATTTGCATCACAACTTCAATATAGAGACGAAGAAAATAATTCTCAAAATTTTGAATATAGAGGAATCTGGAAAGCTTATTCAAATAAAGGAGCTTTATTATCAGCTTTAGTAGTTGAGCCTTATTTATATCATAGTCAACCAACAGATAATGGTGGAGACTATAAAAATATGGTAGGAACGAAAGTTCAATTCTTAGGAGATTTATTCGCAGGATTTAACTATGAGTTTAATACTTATTTAGAGCAAACTTTCTATAATCATGAATTTGCAGTATCAGCAAATAGTTCAAAAGATAAAGAGTTAGTAGCGATATTTGAAGCTTACTTATATAATAGTTTAGGATTATATTCAAATGATAATTATAATTTAGATCTTAACTTTGAAGGAGGTTATGATTCTTATGTATCATCTCAATATGGAAGATACAATGAAGAAACAGATAGAACTTCTGATGAAAATAATTACCAACTTTATACAACGTTAGATGTAACTTTAACTTACCAAGTTACTCCAGCAGTATCAGTTAATACTGGTGTAGGAGCAGAGTATAGAAACTGGGGAGTTACTTCTGAAAATTCAGCAAAAGACTGGAGATGGCAACCATTTGCTTTCGCTGGTATGAACGTAAAGTTCTAATTCTATAAAAATTAGAAAATTAATAAAATAATATTTCCTTGTAAGAGAAATCTTACAAGGATTTTTTTATAAAATGAGGGAGGAAAGATGAAAAAATATTTAATCGTAAGTATATTTTTATTTTCAATAGCAGCTTTCGGAGATGTTCCAGAAAGAGTTTCTTTAAATATAGAAAGAGAGGCAACAACTCAAGATAATAGAAATCTATATATAAGAACTCAAGAAAGAGCTTATAATAGAATAATCTCTTTAGGAAAGAAAGAAGGGTTAGCTTTAGATAAGTTAGAAAATGAAATTATAAAGTTTGAAAAAAGATTTGGGACAGATTATGAAGTTATTTATAAACATTTTTATTATGATATAAAAAAAGTAGCAAAAGAACAAAAAGAAATAGAAAAAAATATTGAAATAAATGAAGCTAGTAAAAAAGAATACAATAAAATTATAGAAGAGGTAAAAATACCTTTGCAAGTTAGAGATTACATAGAAAAAACAGCAGTAAAAAAATATCCAACAAACTATTCTGACAGATTAAAATATAGTAACGAGTTAATAGAATTTTATAATTTTTTAAATAAATAAAAAAAGTAGTTGACGAACTTCGAAATTTATGGTACTATTATTAATGTCAGCAGCGAAAAGTTGTTGAAACAATTAAGGACATTAGCAACCGAATAGAGAAAATAGTCAGAAGTTGTGAAAACAACAAAATGCCAGTAATGGCAAAACCATTTAGATGGTTAAAAGGTGTAAGAAAGTCTTAGGACTTAAAATATATTGAATGAAGAGTTTG
>JBOFYP010000036.1:0-1549 GCA_051654725.1 Cetobacterium sp. | reverse complement strand
TACTTTTTAACAGTTGTAAAAGATCTGGACAATGCTGAAAAGGTTTTTCTTCATACATTCTTCACACATCCATTAGTTAATATGCGATCGCCTTATGTTGTTTTTATAACAGAATCTCTGGACACTGACGAACGTACATTAAGTATTCTCTCGAATGTCTACTTTTCGATGATTACGAGGGGTTATGGAAATTTGTATGTAATACATCAATTTAAGAACGATACAAACCGACTTCATGTGCTTAGTTTATTGTCGTACAGAAATGAGAACTGTAAAATTGATAAAATTAACCTAGCAAGAGATTCAACATTTTATATTAACACTTCTTCAACAAAATTCGGACAAAATCGATGTGAAATTATTAAACTGCCTCAAGGCCAGCGTCTAAAGTTTCAGTTGTGGAAAAATGACTGCAAAATGGTCACGAATGCATACGTTTGGGAACCTTTTGTTGTTGCAAATGGAACGAATGTAGACAAGGGATTGGAAGTGATGCTGTTGAAAACAGTTGGACAACACATGCGACAAATTGTTACTCTTATTCCAAAAGATCCGCAGCCATTGACCAGAAATATAACTACCGTGGGCTACCACGTGATTAGAGACTTTTTAATTTTTCATCTAGCGACTTCAAATTGAAAGATAATTCAATTCTGTAAAAGAAACAAATATTTTACATTAAAAAAGCTATCTAACGATGTATAACACTTGGCAAAACTTCCGCGCAAATATAGGCTTTTACTCATTTTAAAATAAAAAGTCGTTTAAAAATCTCGAAAAAAATTGATTTTTTTGCTGTAATTTCTTTGTTTTACATGCAGTTGTTCTGAAATTCATACAGATACTTGTTATTATTATAAGCAATAGAAATACGAAGTTTCAGATTTTTCGAATGGACCGTTCATGAACTACCACGCCAGCAATTAGGCCACTCGGAGAACTTTTTTGTCTCTAAATTTTTCTTTCGTGGAAATGTTTTTCCTCATTATTTTAATTCTATTCGAAAACACGTTTATTTTCCTTTATTTTAACATATAATACTTATATAAATACATTTGTGATCATGACAAAAAATGTCATTTACTACTAAGAAATGGTGAATTTTTGCGACATTTTTTCATAATTTACAAGTTTCTGCCAAATTTTAACTTTAAGAGTAAACTTTTTCAGATGTTTTTCAGTACTTTAGAGTGTGCTGAACATATTTCTAATACATAACTAAGCTTAAATATGGCTTAATTCAAAACTACAGGAAGTTTAAATCAGTACTCGCAAAAACGCTCTCTGAATTCTCTGGACTGAAAAATGAAATATTAATTTTAGATCTCAAAACATGAAATAAATTGATTAAAACGAATTATTTGATTCAAATTATGTGTTCTAAAGATGTTTAAGGCAAAAATTTTTAGTTTAAAGTTGTTTTTGCGGAATTTCATTTTTCCGTCCAGAGAATTCATAGAGCGTTTTTGCGAGTACTGATTTAAACTTCCTGTAGTTTTGAATTAAGCCATATTTAAGCTTAGTTATGTATTAGAAATATGTTCAGCAC
>JBOFYP010000035.1:0-1987 GCA_051654725.1 Cetobacterium sp. | reverse complement strand
ATGTATGTGGTAATATAAAAAGACAGCGGAATTGCAAATAAAAAAAGCAGCATTTAACATAAAAAAAAGAGACCATTGACAAATAACCAAAATAACACTTTAATAAGTTAGACGACCAAATCTAATTATTAAGGGGTGTACAAAGGATGTTGCCAATGATCAATAAATATAATATCAAAACTATGTATTCTATTCAAGGAAAATCTTTAAGAGAAATTGCTAGAGAGACTGGACATACTTTTAGAACTGTTAAAAAATATGCTTTAACTGAAGATTTTTCAAATAAAATTATCAAAAGAGCAGGAGTAAGTTCACTTGATCCATTTAAAGAAATAATCAATCAATGGCTAATTAGTGATTTAGATTCTCCTCGAAAACAACGTCATACGGCTAAAAGAGTTTTTGAAAGATTATGCGAAAAGTTTTCGGATAGTTTTAATATGAGCTACAGAACAGTTTGTAAATATGTAAATGAACAGAAACAAACTTTAAAAGATTTCTCAAATAAAAATATAGGACTTCTTTCTTTAACTCATTTACCTGGAGAAGCTCAACTTGATTTTGGTGAAACACAATTCTGTATGAATGGTGAATTAATAAACGGTTATCATTTGGTAATTTCTTTTCCGTATAGTAATCATTCCTACGTTCAAGTTTTTCCAAGTCAAAATCAAGAAGCTCTATTTCAAGGTATGAAAAATATATTTGACCATATTGGAAAAGTTCCAAAAGAAATTTGGTTTGATAACATGTCTACTGCTGTTGCTCAAATAAAAAAAGGAAAAGAAAGAAAATTAACAGATAGATTTATTCAATTTATGGCTCACTATGGGTTTAAATCAAAATTTTGTAATCCTGCAAGCGGAAATGAAAAAGGACACGTTGAAAATAAAGTAGGATATATTCGAAGAAATTTGTTTGTTCCTATTCCTGCTTTTGACTCGTTAAACGATTTTAATAAAGAATTATTAATAAAATGTGAAGAAGATTCAAATAGAACTCATTATAAAAAAAATCAAAATATTAATGATCTTTTCAAAGTTGATTCAATAGAAATGATTCCGCTTAACTCTTATCCTTTTGAGATATACAAGCTACAAAAATACAAAAGTAATAAAGTTGGTTTTGTTAAATTTGAAAATAATGAATATTCTGTTCTTCCTAATTTTTTAGGTGTTGAAGTTTGGTTAAAAATATTTGTTGATAAGATTGAAATTTTGGATAATAACTATAAACTTCTTACTTCTCATAGAAGAATATATAAAAAAAATATAAAATCAACGAATTGGAAGGACTGGCTTAAGGTTTTAGAGCGAAAAATAGCAGCACTTGAATATACTGATTTTTATCATGAATTACCTGAAATTTGGAAAACATATTTTAAGTCTAAAGATTCTGTTGAAAAAAGAAAGATTGTTTCTGCTCTTTCTGAAATGTTAATAATTGGTGATTTAAATACAGCGACAAAAGCATTAAAATCAAATTTAGATAAAGGTATTGGTGATATTTCTTCTCTAATAACAACTTTCAGAGCATTTAATGAGCCAAATAAAATATATATTGATTTGAAGCCAGATGAAATAAATACACCATATCAAAGTTCTATGGAACCTGAATTATCAATATATGATGCTTTAATAGGAGGTTATTAAATGGATGTATTGGAGAAATATTGTAAAAAACTTAAGTTAGGTAGTGAAATTTTAGAGGAATATGAAAATATTCCTCTAGATGATAAAAAAAAATTTTTAACAAATGTGTTAGAAATTAGTATTAACTCTCAGGAAATTAGAAAAAAGAATAGACTTATCGCTGAAGCTAAATTTGACATTGTAAAAACATTTGAAGGTTATTGCTTTGATAATATCCAGTTACCTGAGGGTTTAACTTTGGAAGATATGAAAGCTGGGAACTTCATTGAAAAAAGCCATAATTTAATTTTTTATGGATCTGTTGGAACAGGAAAAACATATTTAGCAACTGCAAT
>JBOFYP010000034.1:0-10518 GCA_051654725.1 Cetobacterium sp. | reverse complement strand
AAAAACAATATTAATTTATGGGGAGGGGAAAGGTTTTTCCTCCACCCCTTTCTATAACTAATTAAGTAAAACGGAGGAAAATTTATGAGTAACTTTATGAACATTATTGAAGAAAAACTTATGCCTGTTGCTGCAAAAGTTGGACAAAACAGATATTTAAATGCAATCAAAGACGGTTTCGTTTACACAATGCCGTTCCTAATCATTGGTTCATTTATCCTTTTAATGGTAAACCTACCATTTACAGACCCTAACAATGTACTTTTCATGCAATGGTATGCTGATTTAATGGGTTCTTTCAAAGGAGATTTAGTACAACCGTTCTATGTAAGTATGGGAATTATGTCAATATTCGTTTCTTACGGAATTGGAATGTCTTTATCTAATAGTTATGGTCTTAACGGTACAACTGGTGGATTCTTATCAATGTATGCATTTTTACTTACATCTGCTAAGTTAGATTGGTTACCTGTTGGTCAAGCTGAAGGAGCTACTTCATTATTCTTAATCCCAGATGGTGGATGGATGCCAATAATGGATGCTAGATATCTTGATGCTAAAGGTTTATTTACAGCTATACTTGGAGCTATAATCGCTATTGAAATATTCAGACTACTTGTTCAGAAAAAGTTTGTAATCAAACTTCCTGATTCAGTACCACCTGCAATTGCTAAATCATTTGAATTATTAATCCCAATCGTTTTCGTAACAATCATATTCCATGCATTGAATATAGTTGCAGTTAAACAATTCGGTATAATGGTTCCTGAGATTATTTTAAAAGCGTTTGCACCATTACTAAATATGTCTGATTCATTAATCTCTGTAATCTTTATCATCATAATCACTCACCTTTTATGGTTTGCTGGATTACACGGAACAAACATTGTTATCGCAATTATAAACTCTATAACTTTATCTAACCTTGCTACTAACCAAGCTGCAGTTGTAGCTGGAGATACTTTACCAAAAATATTTGCAGGTGGATTCCTTGATGCTTACGTATATATCGGAGGAGCAGGAGCTACTTTAGGACTTGCAATGGCAATGGCTGTAAGTAAAAATGCACATATTAAATCAATTGGAAAACTTTCAGTTATTCCAGCTGTATTCAACATCAACGAACCTATTATGTTCGGAGCACCAATAGTAATGAACCCATTACTATTCATTCCATTCGTTGGAATCCCAGTATTAAATGCTTCTATAGCATGGTTTGCTACAAAGTTTAACCTAGTTGGTAAAATTGTAACTCTTGTTCCTTGGACAACTCCAGGACCAATCGGAGCTTTACTTGGTACTAACTTCAGTGTTACTGCATTCATCTTAAGTTGTGGTTTAGTTGCTTTATCATTCGTACTATACATGCCTTTCTTAAGAGTTTATGAAAAATCATTAGAAGAAACTGAAGGACAACCTGTTTAATAAAAAACTTTTAAAGTGCTAATATAAATAAAGGACCCCAAGATGATAGCTCGTGTCATCTTGGGGTTTCCCTTTTCTATTTTGTGAGTTCTAAAAACTCATCCTCTGTAAGTATTATAACTGTTCCCAACTCTTCTGCTTTCTTTAATTTACTTCCTGCATCTTCTCCAACTATTAAATAATCTAACTTCTTAGTTACAGAAGATAAGTTTGTTCCACCTAAAGACTCTATTATCTCTTTAATCTCTTCTCTTTTAAATTTATGTAATTTACCAGTGAATAAGAAGTTCTTTCCAATAAATTTTCCCTCTCCAACATCTTTAATTTTTTCAGATGATTCTTCAGTTCCAAAATTAACTCCACTCAATCTTAATTTTTGAACAACCTCTATTGATTTTTCATCATTGAAAAATGAGAATACTGATTCTGCAACTTTTTCTCCAACTCCATCAATCTCTAAAAGTTCCTCTTTCGTCATCTTACTTAAATTATCTATATTTTTACTCTTTTTAGCTAATACATTTCCTAAAAACTTTCCTACAAAAGGTATTCCAAGAGCGTATAACGTTTTAGAATAAGGTCTCGTTTTACTTTTTTCTATTGATTCTAAAAGTTTTTCGACACTTTTTTCTCCCATTTTATCAAGAGTCATTAACTCATCTTTATATCTATATAATGAATATATATCTGTAATATCTTTTATATATCCTAGAGTGAGCATCTTCTCTACAATTTTGCTTCCAAATCCACTTATATTCATAGCATCACGTGAAACAAAATACTCTATTCCCCCTTGAACTATCGCTGTACAAGATGGATTTACACATTTCAAATCTACTAAGCCATCCTCTTTCTCTAAAAGTGCATTGCAAACAGGACAGTTAGTTGGTGCTATTACCTCTTTCTCAGCTCCAGTTCTAACCTCTTTTACCGAGCTTACAACTTGTGGAATAATCTCAGCTGCTTTTTCTATAAATACTCTATCTCCAATTCTGATATCTTTCCTTATAACTTCATCCATATTATGTAAACTTGCTCTCTTTACTCTACTTCCAGATAGTTCAACCTCTCTTAACTCTGCAACAGGAGTTACTTTTCCAGTACGTCCAACTTGCCATGTTATATCGAGTAACTCTGTTGTAACCTGTTTTGCAGGGAATTTATATGCTATTGCCCATCTAGGACTTTTAGTTGTATAACCAACCTCTTCCCATAGAGTTATATCATTTAATTTTATAACTAATCCATCAGTCTCAAAGTCTAATTTTTCTTTTTCACTTTCCCAGAAAGCTATCCTTTTCTCCATAATGCTCATATCTGAAATCTTCTCTGCTACACGAGTTGTTTTTATTCCTATTTTTTCTAAGTATTTCAAACTTTCACTATGAGTTTTAAATCCATATTTTTCTGCATCTACTACAAAATAGAAATATGCGTCCAATCCACGATTTTTTACAATTTCAGAGTCTAGCTGTCTCAATGTTCCACTTGCTGCATTTCTTGGATTAGAGAATATATCCTCTCCTATCTCTAATCTCTCTTCATTTAATGTTTTAAATCTGCTTAAAGGTAGTACAATCTCCCCTCTAACCTCTATATCTATATTCTCTTTTAAGAAATTTGGAATGCTTTCTATACCTAGAATATTCTCTGTAACATCCTCACCTTCTATTCCATCACCTCTCGTAACAGCTTTTACTAGTTCTCCATTTTCATATGTTACACTTATGCTAGCACCATCTAATTTAAGTTCTAGAGCATATTCTAATCCATTATATCTACCCTCTAAATTTTTCTCTACTCTCTCTGTAAAAGAGATTACCTCATTTATATTATATGAGTTATTTAAGCTGAGCATAGGTTTTTTATGAATTACTTTTTTAAATTTTGATTCTTTTAAATTTGTAGCTCCCACAAACTCTGTTGGTGAATTTGTAGTTTTAAATTCAGGATTATTTTTTTCTAACTCCTCTAACTCTTTTAGTAGCTTATCAAATTCAATATCTGATATTAGAGATTCATTTTTACTATAGTAATAATAATTATAACGTTCAATATCTTTTCTTAATTCTTCTATCTTTTTTTTCGGATTTTCTTCATCAATTGTTTCAAATAACTTCAACATCTCACACCACCTTTTTTAATTTAATTATATCATATATTTCAATATGAATGAAAAAAACCCTTGGAAAAATCCAAGGGTTTTTATATATTATTAGAAAGTTACTTTCATACCAGCGTATGCAAGTGGTTGCCATCTCCAATCAGATGCAGAACCTTCACTTTTGTTATCCCAGTTTCTATACTCTGCTCCTACTCCAGTGTTTAATGCAAAGTTTTCAGTTACTTTGTATTCAGCATCTAAAGTTAATAGAGTGTATAGGCTGTAAGTGTTTTTCTCAGATGTTACTCCTGCTTCATATCTGTCATATTGTTTGAAAGTATACGCATCATATCCACCCTCTAAGTTGAAATCAAATGAATATTTATCATTTGAGTATAATCCTACAGTTTTATATAGGTATAACTCTACTTCAGCTACGAACTCTTCATTTTTAGTTGAAGTTACTCCTGTTTGAATATCTTTTCCATAGAAGTTTTGATTTAAGTAAACTGTTCCATCCCAAGTAAATCCTAATGGTAAGTTACCTGCATATTCAATGTCAGCTCCTACAGTGTTAGTGTATTCTCCACCACCATCTGTTGTAAATTCATGCTTGAACTTTGGTGCTAATACTACTTTACTTAATAGAGCTCCATCGTTTTTATATACATTGAATCTAGCTTGATACTCAACTGTTTGAGCATCATCTGTTGTATCCTTATACTCTACTCTTGAAGTAAATAAATCGTTATGCTTGTAGTAAGCTCTTAATCTAGTTTCAGTTCCTTCTTTTTTGTTGATGTAAGCTGTTTCATCATTTCTTTCTAAATCGTTGTAATCTCTGATTCTTCCCTGTAAAGAGAAGTTTTCAGTTGCTGCAACTCCAAAAGTTGTTTCAAGTCTTGAGTATCTATTTTTTCCATTGTTCCACTTATCTCCAGAAGAAATTTTATCTCCTGCATTTTCAGTATTCCCATAAGCTTTATACTCTAATCCTAAATATCCAGTTGGTCTGAATTCTGGTGCTACTACTACCTCTTCAACAACAGGCTCAGCTACAACTATAATCTCTTTTGATACTTCAACTGGTGCTACTAATGCCTCTTTCGCTTGAGCTGCAGTTCCTACAACAAGCAAAGATCCTAATAAAAGTGCTAATTTTTTCATAAAATCCCCTCCGATTTTTGTTATATTATTTTTTTAATGTTTTACTATAATTAATAAAAATATTTCCCACTACATCTTTTATACCGTATTTTCCATTTTTTGTAAACAAAATTTTTCTTAGTAAATTTTAATATAAACTAGTTTTACCTATTCTAAACCTTTATTCTATTGGTTTTTATATTTTATTTTAATAAAAAAATATTTTACACTATAAAAAAACAACTAATAAAAAAAGACTAGTTTTACGCTAGTCTTTTTTTATTAGTTATCTAAATTTTCTGTAAAGTGATAGTTATAGAACATATAATTTATTGGTAAAAATGCTGCAATCAATTCCTCTTTTTCTATATTTTTCTCTATTACTATTAATTTTTCATTTACCTCTCCAAGTTGAAACTCTTGTAAATACATTTTTAAATAACTTAAAAATAAGCTACTTTTAAAGATTTTTCCTGAAAGTAAAAAAGTATCTAATGGAACTAAATTATTATAATTTATCATTAAAATAGCAATATATTTTGCTATTTTTCTCAATGATTTACACTCTGTTATTCCACCCTCTTCAGCTCTTTTTACAAATTCTTCAAAACTCATATTTTTATATAACTTCTCTATTGTTTGTGAATAGTTATTATCTTTTAGTATTTCATTAAATATATTTTCAGGAGAAACCATTGTTTCAAAACATCCTTTTTTCTTACAAACTCCACAATAAACTTCTGAGTTAGGCTCTACTATAAAGTGTTTCATTCCCATAGATCTATAATGTGGTATAGCTGGATTCAATAATAAATTATCTATTATTATTGAACTTCCTCTTTTTTCTCCATATTTAATTAAGAAAAAATTTTTGTACTCTGGTTTTAAAAAAGCTTCATATAAAGATTGTGCTCTCGCTTCTGTTTCAAAAAAAACATGTGCTTCAAATTTTTCCATTATAGCTTTTTTTAAAATTACAAATCTATCTTCTTTAAATAAATCTAAAGATTTTTTCACTATAAACTCATTACTCATAATGACTCCAACACCTATAACTTTTTCCCCTTGAACTTCACTATTTTTTACAAGTTCATCTATAAATTTTAACAACTCTTTTAAATAATCTTCAAAATTTCCATTGTAATTATTTTCGAATTTTAACTCTGCAATAATATCATTTTTTAAATTTGTTAATACTAATTTTGTTAAATTTTCTTCTATTAACACTCCAATAGAAAAAAATCTATCATAATTTATAATTAAAAGATTTTTTTTTCTACCATTTTCATCTACATATTTTTTATCTAAAAGTATATTGTCTCCTAATAACTTTTTTGATATTTTTGTTAATGCTGCTGGAGAAACCATTATATTTTCGGCAATCTCCAGTTTATTTGCCCCTCCTGTTTCATTAATATACTTCAATAAATTTGTAATGTTTTTATTTTGACTTTTGAAATCCATCCCCACTCCTTTAAAGTTTATATTGACAAACCAATTTTTTTAATGTATATTTTACCTTGTAAAAGATTTTTTATTAAAATAGTATTTTTTTTTAACTAGGTTGAAATATGATTGCTATTTTAAGTTAATTATACCATAAATTAATAATAAGGTGCTAAACTTATTATATATATAACCAGATACCCTCCAGTTGATGGTTAAAAATACCCGTTAAAGAAGAGATGAACCCGTCATCTCTTCTTTTTTTATTGCTTTTCTCATTTTTTTTAGCTACAATCTAGTATCTTAATTTTTTAGGAGGCTTTTATGAAAATTAAACCAATTGGTAACAGAGTTTTAGTTGAAATTATTAATTTAGAAGAAAAATCTACAACTGGTATAATCCTTATCCAAAATAATGATGAAAAGAACTACAGGGTTGGTAATATTATTTCTATAAGTGATGAATATGATATTACTTCTAAATTCTCAGTTAACACTAAGATTATTTTTTCTAAAAAATCAGGAGTTAGAATTGATAATTCTTCAAAAGAAAAGATGCTCTTAGATTTAGATGAAATTTTAGGTATAATTGAAGAGTAAAAAAATCTCCCTATCTTAAGTGATAGGGAGATTTTTTTATAATATGTCTGTTAAATCCTCTTTTTTAAATGAATATTTTTTTCCACAGAAATGACACTCTGCTTCAACTTCACCTTTCTCCTCTAAAATCTCTTCTAGCTGAGTTTTTCCTAAAGTTATAACTCCTCTATAGAATTTATCTCTATCACAGTTACAATTATATTTTATCTCTTTTGATTCTAAGATTTCATAGTTTTCGATTAATGTATCTGGATTTTCATCATTCATATCATCATATAACAGATGCAGCATACCCTCTAAGCTCATTCCACCTTTAAATAGCTCAGTTACACTTCTAATAGCTCCAATCTTCTTTTCAAGCTCAACTATAAACTCCTCAGATGCGTCTGGTAAAAGTTGAATCATATATCCACCAGCTGACCTTACTGTTGTTTCATTCTCTAAATCTACACCTAAAGCTATAACAGTTGGTGTTTGCTCTGAAGTAACATAGTAATAAGCTATATCATATGCTATCTCTCCACTTGTAATAGTTGAAATTCCAACGTATGGTTCTTTTAATCCTAAATCTTTAATTACATGTAACATCCCTTGTCCTACTAAATTTTGAACATCTGGCTGTCCGTTCTCTTTAGATGGTAAATCAACCTCTGGATTTGAAACATATCCTTTTACTCCATCTTTATTTATCGTAGCCACCATAGTTGATAATGGACCATCTGTAGCTGTTCTTAATGTTAATATATCATCACCTTTTAAAGTTGCTCCCATCATAACTGAAGCTGATAATAATCTTCCAAATGCCGATATTGTTGTTGGACTACACTTATGTATATCTAAAGCTTCTTGAACAATACTTTTAGTATCTACAAGAACAAACCTTGCGTTTTTACTTACTCCTCTAATTACTCTACTCATTTTTCCACCTCTAATATTCTATATAGTTTTTTAACTCTTCATATTTTTTTTCAGAAATAACACTCTTTAAATCTAGGTTATTTCTAAAAATACCATTTTCTTGATTTTTTCTAATTTTTTGAATCTCTTTTTTACTAAAACCATAATATGCTAAAATTTTATCTTCAGCTTTATTGATATTAAATTTTTTCTGGTTTATAACTCCTGGGTCTTTAAACTTAATTTTTAATTTATCATAAGTTTTAGCTCCAATTCCAGCTATTCTTTTCATATCAGAAATCTTTTTAAATCCTCCAGTTATCTCACGATATTCTACTATTTTATCAACATAGCTTTTAGAGATTCCATTTTTTAACATCTCACCCTCTGTTGAACTATTTATATCTAATAGTAAATTTTGAGATGATAGTGTGTTTTTACTCTCTATTATATTGAATTCACTTTTTATTTCAGAATAACTAAAAGAAAATAAAATGAACATTAAAGTTATTATAATTTTTTTCATACAGTCTCCATTCATTTTTTTATGAGAAAAATTTTATTTTTTTATCATGTCTCAACTTCATTTCAGCTATATATAGAGCTGGGTCTTTTGGATTTACCAATCTTTCTATCTGGTCATTATACTCTGTATCTTTACGAATAGATTTACTGATTGCTCCTCCACCTAATCCCATAGTTTCTTGATTTTCTTCTATCATCTCTATATTAAATCTAGATTCTGCTCCAGGGATTGAATATCCTACGTTCTCTCCCCACTCTAAACTATTTTTTTGACGATACATATAATATGGTTCCATACCTTTTGATTTTACTAATTTTTCTATAGCACCTTCAACAATTAGTCTTTCAACCTCTGATTCTTCAAAATTTTCATGATAAAGAATAGAACCTTTTTTCTTAGCTAGAGAGTGAACCGTTAGGTTATCTATATCATATTTTTTCAACTCATTTAAAGTGTTTAAAATATCATCTACATTTTCTCCAGGTAACCCAAGTATTATATCCATATTAAGAATAAATCCAATCTTTTTAATATCTCTATATACTTCATCAAAATGTTCTCTATTAAAAGTTCTATTTAAAGATTTTAAAGTTTCCTCTTTAAATGTTTGTGGATTTAAACTTACTCTGTCAACACCATAACTTTTTAGTATCTCTAATTTTTTCTTAGTTATAGCATCCTCTCTTCCAGCTTCAAAAGTGAACTCTTTAATTTTTGATAAATCTATATGTTTATGGATAGCTGCTAGAACTCTTTCAGTATCTTCCTCTGTTAAAATACTAGGAGTTCCCCCTCCTACATATAAAGATTCATAATTAAATCCTTTCTCTTTTGATAACTCTCCTACAAGCTGAATCTCATCTAAAAGAGTTTCTACAAACTTAGGATAAAATCTTCCTAAGCTACTGCCAATTTCATAAGAGGCAAAAGAGCAATATCTACATTTTGATGGACAAAATGGTATTCCAATATACATATTCATAGCTGAACTATTCAGTAATCTTTCCTCTGTTTCTATAACTTTCATTAGTAGCTCTATCTTTTCAAAACTTGTTAGATACATATTATTTAGTAACTCTCTAACTCTTACTTTTGAGAATCCCATTTGAAGTAATCTTCTTGTCATCTTAGTTGGTCTTACCCCTACCAAGCTCCCCCAAGGATAATTTTTATTGTAAGCTTTTAGAATAGCTCCTTTTAACATTATCACATTTTGATCAGTTACAATTTTTTCTATATTTTCCTCTTCTATAGATGCTACTTTTCCATCTATTTCAACTGTTACTAATATTTTATTTTCAATATATTTTACTTCCCCTTTTATATCTTTTTCGATTGCTTCAGGTAGTAAAATTCTTATAAACTCTTGAACACTTTTCTCATTTAAAGAAAAGTTAGTTACTATTGACACTTAAATACACCACTTCCTATCTCATTAATAATAAAACTAATATTCCTAATATGATTCTATATATTCCAAAAACTTTAAATGTTCTCTTTTTAATATATCCCATAAACCAATTTATAACTATATAAGCTACTACAAAAGAAACTATTGATCCAACTGTTAAAAGTTGCCATTCTAAACTATTAAAATTTAGACCATTCTTTAATAACTTTAATAGTGTTGCACCAGCCATTGTCGGAATAGCTAAGAAGAATGAATATTCTGCTGCTGCTGCTCTTGAAACACCTAGTAGTAATGCTCCTATTATAGTTGCACCAGAACGAGATGTTCCTGGAATCATTGCTAAACATTGGAAAAATCCAATCGCTACTGCTAACTTATATGACATATTTTTTATTGAATCAATTTTTCCAGAAAATTGTTTTTTCTCTACTAAGATAAATATAATACCATATAAAATCAGCATAATCGCAATGATTGTAGTATTATCCATAAAAAATTCAGATATATAATCATCTGCTAAAAGTCCTATAACACCTGCTGGTAATACTCCAACTATTATTTTACTCCAAAGACTCATCTTCTCTTTTAACTCATCTTTTGTTTTTACAAACGGTGTTAAATCTTTCCAAAAATATGCTACAACTGATAAAATAGCTCCAAATTGAATAATTACTAAAAAACTATCCATAAAATTTTTAGAAACAGCTGAAGAGTTTATAAATCTCTCCACTAAAATCATATGACCTGTACTACTAACTGGAATGAATTCTGTCATTCCCTCTACTATTCCTAGTATTATAACTAGTAAAAATGGATTCATTTGTTCCGTTACCAAATACTTATAAAACTCTATAATTATTTTAATAAAATATATAAAGTCAAAAGTATCATTCCTTTTTCATAGAATTCAATTTTGTCTACATTTAGAGACTACTCTCGTTTTTATAACTCTTCAAAGGCTTA
>JBOFYP010000033.1:0-9915 GCA_051654725.1 Cetobacterium sp. | reverse complement strand
GGAGGAGCAGTAGGAGTAGGAGCCGATACTTTAGATAGAGTAAAAGCTTTAGTAGAAGCAGGAGTAGACATAATAACAGTTGACTCAGCTCATGGACATTCAAAAGGTGTTATGCTAAAAATAAAAGAGATAAGAGAAGCTTTTCCAAAATTAAATATAATAGGTGGAAATATAGTAACAGCAGCAGCAGCATTAGATTTAATCGAGGCAGGAGTAAATGCTGTTAAAGTAGGAGTAGGACCAGGGTCTATATGTACAACAAGAGTTGTAGCAGGAGTAGGAGTTCCACAACTATCAGCTGTTAATGATGTATATGAAGTTTGTAAAACAAGAGGAATTGGAGTTATTGCAGATGGTGGTATAAAATTATCTGGAGATATGGTAAAGGCTTTAGCTGCAGGAGCTGATTGTGTAATGTTAGGTGGGCTTTTAGCAGGAACAACAGAAGCACCAGGAGAAGAGATAATTTACGAAGGAAGAAAATATAAGGTATATGTAGGAATGGGATCAATGGCAGCTATGAGAAGAGGTTCTAAAGATAGATACTTCCAAAATGATGCTAAAAAACTTGTTCCAGAAGGAATAGAGGGAAGAGTTTCATATAGAGGAAGTTTAAAAGATGTTGTCTTCCAAATGTGTGGAGGAGTTAGAGCAGGAATGGGTTATTGTGGAACTCCAACAATTGAAGATTTAAAAGTGAATGGTAAATTTGTGAAAATAACAGGAGCAGGATTAAAAGAAAGTCATCCTCATGATATTATAATAACAAAAGAAGCACCAAACTATTCTAAATAGATACAAAATAATTGACTTTACAGCTTTGATTGATTATAATGAAAGTAAAACTTCGTTATATGGCAAAATAGAGGAAACTCTATGACGCAAAGCTACAGGGTCTTTGAAATGACAGCCAGCTGCAATAGTCTTCCAAGGATTATTGCAGCTTTTTATATTGTTTTGAAAGGGAGGGAATTAATGAAAAAAATAATAACATTTATGTTATTTTTAAAAAGTATAACTTTTTCAATTGAGAATATAGTTATAACAGCACCATCAAATAGAACGGATATGTATCTATATAAAAATTTAGAAGTCGGGGAATATAAAGGTGTCTATGTTGATTTGTTTGAAACCATTTTAAAAAAAGAAAATCTAGCCATTGGACTGGATTCAGACAATGGAGATGTAATTTTAAGAACAATTAAAACTGATGCAGGAGCATTGAAGTATAACTATATAGAAACAACTATGGTTTATAGAATTGGTATCGTAGGAAATAAAGATTCAGAATTATCAAATTTGCTAGAAATGAAAAAAATAAAAGTAGCACATATAAATGGCCAACACGGATTGAGAGAGTTAAAAGAAAGATATAAAGAGCTTGATATCGAAAGAGTAGAAATAAAAAATATAGATGAAGGTTTTGAAAAACTAAACAATAAAGAAGTGGAAATTTTATTAGTTCAAGATTGGTATGATAAAAATTTTGGAGATATTGATTATAAAGTTTTAGAAAATATAAAATACAATGAACAAATAGCAGTTTTAAAAAATAGAAAAGATGTATCAGAAGAGATTTTATTGAATTTGGAAAAAATAAAACAAGAAAAGCTTCAAGAGATATTAAGTAAAAATAGAATAGAGTTTTATAAATATTTATTAAAATATACACCAAATTATGAAAGTGTTTTAAAAAATTATAAAGAGGTTAGGGTAAAGCTAGGAAAAGATAAGTTTATGTTACCGTTTTATTATAAACAATCAAATGATTATAAAGGGCTGACAATAAATTTAATAAAAGAGTTAGAAAAAATTCTTGAAATTCCATTTGTTTTTGTTCAAGATGGGACGAATGATTTAGAAGGAATAGTAATAGAAAATCCTTTAAATAAATTAGACACAAATTATACAAAGCCTTATTATGAAATGAAATTATCTGTTGCAAATAGAAAATCAGATGGTTTTATTCAAAATGTGTCCGATTTAGATAAAAATAAAATAATAGTCCTAAAAAATGATTATAGTGAAGTTTATATAAAAAAAATATTAAAAAACATTGAAATAATAGAGGTTGAAACATATGAAGAGGGTCTTCAAAAGCTATTAAATCAAGATGGTGATTATCTAATAGGGTATCTAAATATATTAACAGGAGCAATAAGTAATAATTATTTAGATGATAAGATAAAGATAGCAAGTATTTTAAATGAGTCTTTTGGTGTTAGTTTAGGAATATCAAAAGATAAAAAAGAGCTTTCAAGTTTAGTAGAAACGATTTTAGAAAGTTTTACAGTTGATAAAACTATAATTGATAATAATTTATTAAAAAATTCAATAGTAACTCAGAATTATAAGATGATTATGAAAATTTCAATACCAATATTTTTATTCATAATAGCTTTAATTTTATTGATTATTAAAGCTGAAAAAAATAGAAAAAAAGCTGAAGAGCTAAGTTTCTCACTTATTGAAGTATTAGAAGTAGCAAACCAACTTAATGATGAGGATACAGGAGATCATGTTAAAAGATTAGGAATGTATTCAACGTTATTATCAGAGAAGGTTAATGTTTCGAAAGAGCTGAAAAGTAGTATTCAGAGGTTCGCTTCTTTACATGACATAGGAAAAGTTGCAATCCCTGCTGAAATATTAAAAAAACCTTCAAAATTAACAGAAGATGAATTTAACAAAGTTAAAGAACATGTTAATATAGGTTATGATCTTGTTAAAAAGTTAAAATTAGGAAGTGTCGCAGAAAATATTGTTAGATATCACCATGAAAAATGGGATGGAACAGGTTATCCTTCTGGAATAAAAGAAAAAGATATTCCATTAGAGGCTAGAATTGTTTCTTTAGTAGATGTTTATGATGCATTAAGACAAAAAAAATTCCATAGAGATGCTTTGTCACATAAAGAAGCAATTAACTTAATAGAAGCAGATAAAGGAATTAGTTTTGATCCTGAATTAGTTCAGGTATTTATCTTAAATAATAAAGAATTTGAAAAAATTTATGAAGAAAATAAAGAATCATTAAATTTAGCAACAGAATTTTATTCGGCTATAAGAAATAATAAATAGTTTTAAGAGGTGAAAGCGTTGAGAAAATACATATACTTAATTCTGTTTATATTTAAAGTTGGTTTATCTTTAAGCCAATCAACTTTAGATTTTGACACTATTCAATTAGATGAGTACTCGGGAGATAAAAAAATAAAAAATGATAAAATAAAAATAGTTCAAGCTATAAAAGTATCAACAGTAGATCCTGTTTTTATAAAAGATCAATACTCTGTAAGAGTTGTTCCATATCTTTATGATACTCTTTTTACCTATAATGACCAAGGTGAAGTAGTACCTAATCTAGTAGATACCTGGATTTGGAAAGATGATAGAAATTTGGAATTAAAATTAAAAGAAAATATTCAATTTTCAAATGGAGAAGAGCTTTTAGCTATTGATGTTAAAAAATCGATAGAAAGAATGTTAGAACAGGGAATTTTTAAAGAATTTTTTAGTGATATTGAAGCTGTAAAAGTTATATCTGAAAAAAGTTTAGAGATAAAATTGAAAAGAAAAAATAAAATGTTTTTATCAATGTTAACTTATTATATGTGTTCAATAACAAAGAATGTAGATGGGGATTTGTATGGAACAGGTCCTTACACTGTCGAAAAAATAACGAATAAGAGCATAAGTTTATCTAGGAATGATACTCATTTGAAAATTTATGATAGACCTAAGAAGATAGAAATTTTAGCAGAGATAAGCGAACGTAAAAGAGCTATTCTTTATTTTAATGAGGATGTAGATGTTGTTTTAGATGCAACTTCAAAAAAAATATCAGATTGGGAAAAAGAGGGGCTTATAAATAAGAACATAATTATTCAAAAAGAAAAAGAGTTAGATACTGTTGCAATAATTTTTGGAAATAAAGGTGAAGTTTTTGAAAAAAGAAATGTTAGAAAAATGATTTTATCTTTAATTAATAGAGATGAATTGATAAAAGATATATTCTTAGGAGAGAGTGCAAAAACGTTTTTCCCAACAGAGTTATTTCCAGCAAAATTGTCAAAATTTTTTGATGAAAAAAAAGTAATTTTAAGTTCAGAGGAACGAAAAATATTAGAAAAAGAGATAGAAATCATGATATTAAATGATGATCAATCTCTAAAGATAGCAAATAATTTGAAGGCACAATTGCAAAAAAATGGAGTTAAAGCTAAAATAATTCCACATCAACTAGAAGCATATTTGATGAAGTTAGAAAAAAAAGATTATGAATTAGCAGTAACTAATATAACTTTTGATAAAAAATATTTAGTTTATAATTTAGGTAAAATAATTAGATATGATATAGCTGATAGGGAGATGTACAATGCTATATTACCTTTTTTAGAATTTTTAAAAGAGGAAAAAGATACAGTAAAAAGAGAACAAATCTATGACAACATAGTATATCTTATATCTAAAAATGTACCTTACATTCCTTTAATACATAGAGAAAAAGTATCTATAAATAGAAAGTTTTTAAATAATTAAAACATTGAAAATAGAGGGGGATAGTTTGAAAAAAATTATATTTGTATATATGTTAATTAGTGTATATATATTCGGAAAAATATCGTCGTCTTCAAGTAAAATTTTTGAAAAAAGAGAATTAATAGGGGGAATAACACAAAATCAAGTGTTTGTGTCGTCAACAATAAAATTAACAGGGTTAGGAAATGTAGATAAAATATATTATGATTTCGAAAGATTTGGTAGAGATTATTTTGTAAATAACTTTGGGGAATCTGTGCAATCAATAAAAATAAAAACATTAGAAATTACATCTTTTGATGGATATGTAAATAAAGAAAAACGTGAGATAACTAATTTTAATGGAAATTTACAATTCAAAGTAATTGGAATTATAGAGATAAAATCAGATGATAGATTATCAGGAATTTATAAAAGTCCAAATATAACATTGATATTGGATAGTGAAAAAGGAAATAGTAAAGATGAAGAGGTAAGAGTTTCTTTGGAGTATGAATTACATATTTTGAAACCACTAAAAATAAAAACAACTCAAATGGATTTAGGAGTAGCAGTTCAAGGACAAGAGATGTCAACTTTTGAAGGAACTCCTGGTTATTTAGAGATAGAAGGAGAAGTTAATAGAGAGATAAATATTTCATATCCAAAAGAAGTTGAAATTTATAATCTTAATAAAAATGGACAATTAAAAGTTTTTATAAGCACACCAGAGTTGCATAAATTAAAAGAAGAAGAGTATTTTACTATTATAAATAGCAACGATAAAATTAAAATAAAATTTTTAGGGAAAATAACAGATACTAAAACCTCTCCTCCTGGTAAATATGAAGGAAGTTTTGTAATTAGGGTAAGGTATGATTAATGAAGAAATTAAAAATTGAAAACTTAATTTTAGTTTTGATTTTTTTAATTTTTGTTTCAACTAAAGTATTTTCTGAAGATAATCCGCAATACGATGAAGCTTATATAGAGGTTAAGAGTAAAAGCTTGAAAGATGATTTTTTTATGGTTAGATATGATTATGAAAATGAAGATGTTTTTATACCAATAAAAGGGTTGTTTTATTTTTTAGAGATATACTCTGTAAAAATAGATTTAGATAAAAAAAGAGTTGAGTATGAAATTGATAATGTAAAAACTAAAGTTCAAATAAAAAACGGAAGTAGTTTTATTTTAGATGATGAATTGTATGTTAATTTAAAAGGGATTGAAGAAAGTTTCGATTTTGGTGATTTGAAATGGTCGGGGCAAGATTTGAAACTAATATTGACCCCAAACTTTATTTTACCATTTGAAATAAGAGAAAAGGGTAAAGTTGAAAGAATAAGATTAAACGATAAAAAAGAAAACTTGAAATTAGAATTGATTAAACCAGAAAGAAAAATTCTAGCACCAGGATTGTTAAAATTAAGATATTCAACTAATGATATTCAAAATTCTGAGGTTTTTTATTTTGATATGGAATATGGAACTCAGTTTTTATATAGCGATTTTTATATAAATTATAATTTAGAACCAGAAGGAGAAATAAAAACATACAACTTTACATACAACAATGTTTATAAAGAAAATGATTTTATAGTTGGAGATTTTTATATTAGAACTCCAGATTTTCTAAATATTGATAGCTCTGTGAATGGTTTTAGTTTTGGAGAGAAAAATACGTATAGTTCAACATCGGGTAATGTTACAACTGTAAAAGGAGAAGCACAAGGAGCAGAGGTAATTGAACTTTATCAAAATGGGATATTATTAGATTATCAAAGACCATCTCAAAAAATATTTATATTCGAAATAAGAGATAGAAGTTTTAGTGGAGAATATACTCTTAAAATTTATTATCAAAATGGACAAATAGAAAATAGAAAAGTATATACAGTTGGAGATGCACGATTACTTAATAAAAATGAATGGAGTTATAATATTCAAGTTGGTGAGACTAAAGAACAACATAAAACTCAAACTGTAAATGAGGTAAGTTATGGTTTATATAAAAACCTAAGTTTAGGAATAGGAGTTTTAAATTTAGAATCAGATGAAAATAGAGAGTATAATTTATTAAAAAATGAAATTATATATAGAATGGAATTTTCTAATTATCCACTTTTAATAAATTTTCAAAATTTTTATGAGTATAAAGTTGAAGAGAATAGTTATGAATTTAGAATAAATCAAAAAATAAAAAATTATATTTTGACATCAGAACATTTTAAATATTCACAATATTTATCTCGTGAAGAAAATATAAAAGAATACAATTCGATAGGAATAACAAGAGATTTTTTACTTACTAGAATAGGTCTAGGCTATCAAGAAAAAATAAATTTTTTAAATTCTGAAAAAAGTAAAGGTTATTATGTTAATTTTGAAAATAGAAATTTTAAAAACTTATCACTTTTTTTAGATATGGAAATGAATTATAATGAAAATGGCGACAAAGCATTATTAATAAATCCTGGAGTTAGTTATGGTGGTTTATCTGATTATATGATGGTATTTCAGACAACTTTATATGGAGATAAAAGTTTTGAAGCGGATTATTCTTTAAAAGTTTTAGGGAAAAGAAAAACTATAAAAAATACAAATGTAGAATATATAACATCAGCAGAATTAAGATACGATGAACAGAAAAAAGTCTATGCTTCTTTAGATTTTACAATTTATTTAGACGAATATATTTATGCAGAAATTCCATTTACTAAAAATGAAAATGGAGATTTCAAAATAGGTGTTAATGCAGAAAAAGTTATAGATTTATCCGATTTAAAAAGAGAGGTAAAAGATAGACAAGTAGATAATTCTTGGATATATGGAAAAGTTTATATTGATTCAAATGATAATTCAAAATATGATGTAGGAGAAACAACTCTACCTGAAGTGGTATTAATGGTTGATGGAAAAAAAGTTGTATCTGATAAAAATGGAGATTATTTTATTTCAGGGTTACTACCTTTAGAAAATTATAAAATTCGAGTTGATAGAAAAAGTATAGATCCAATGTTGATACAAGTTGTTGATAAAAAAGAAGTTCAAACAAGAGCATCTATAGGAACAGAATACAATGTTGGAGTTCAAGCTATTTCAATGCTAACAGGAAATATAAATCCAGGAGAAAATATTAGTTCTGAAGAATTGATAAGAATACTTAGTATGACTACAATAGCTTTAGAAAAAGAAGGAGAAGTATATTTAGAAGTTGATCCAGAGTTTGATGGAATGTATTTCTTTGAAAATGTATTACCTGGAGAATATAAAATAAAATTTAATTACTTAGGTAATGATAATATAGTATTTTCAGAAGAAAATTTACTTGTAAATATAAAATTATTTAAAGAAGATGAAGGAGAATATTTTGAGGGTTATGATGTAATAGTTAAAAAGCAAAATGTGACAAATCTAAACAATTCAAATAATTCAAAAGAAGAAAATGAAAGCTATGATTTAGAAGATATTTTGAAGAATTTTTAAAGGGAGAGAAAGTTTGAGAAAAAAATATTTTGAAAAAATTATTATTGTATATACTTTGTTGGTAAATCTGTCTTTTTCAGATGTTAGGAAAGAAAGTATAAATAAAAAAAAAATCAAAAATCAAATTGTTTACTACTTGGATGAAAACAAACCTTATACAGGAGAGTTGTATGGAAATAAAATAAAAGAAAATTATGAAAATGGAATAAAGCATGGTCCATTTCAAGGTTTTTTTTCAGATGGAGATGAACTATATAGCTATGAAGGACGATATGCAAATGGAATAAAACATGGTGTATGGACTATAAAATATTTAACAGGAGAAACGAGAGCTGTATTAAGGTATAATTATGATAAACCTTATGGTCAATGGACATATTTCTATAAAAATAAAAATATGGAGGGATATGAAAATTTAGAGGATGGAATATTACATGGAAAGGTAGTTAAGTATTCTGAAGCTGCAGAGTTATTAATGAAGGTTGGATATGTTAATGGACTTTTGGAAGGAGAAGCAATATTTTTTTATAAATCGGAAATACTTGAAACTGTGACAAATTTTAAATACGGAAAAATAGATGGAGCAATTAAAATATTTTCAATTGACGAAGAACAAATTTTAGAAGGTTTGTACAAAAATAATAAAAGAGAAGGAAAATGGAAGTTTTTTTATAAAGGCGGAGATGTAAAAACGATTGTAAATTATAAAAATGGACTTAAAGATGGAGAGGTTATAATTTATGATAAAGCAGGAATAATTGCTCAAAAAACAGAGTTTGTAAAAGGTGAAGAATTGAATTCGTCAAAAAATAAAATGAATCAAAATTTAGAATTAAAGGACCCGATAATTGAAAGATTTAAAAAATTTAATAGAAGTTTAAATTATGAAAAATATGATAGAATATTAAGTGAAATGGAGTGATGGGGAAATTATGAGACAAAAAATAACAGTGGTATTATTCTTTTTGATAACAATTATAGGTTACGGATTTAATTTTAGTGTAGCTCCAACAAGATTTGAAATAGGTTTAGAAAAAATAAATACAAACGAAATAACATTGATTAACAACACAACTTCTCCAATGAGGTTAGAAAGTTTTGTTGAAAGCGCTCCAGGATATGAAAAGTATAGTTTGAATGAATATATTAAATTATATCCTAAAATGATAGCTATTAAACCAGGCGGAAAGCAAATTGTAAGGTTTAGAATTAGACCAGAATCAAGTATGGAATCTGGAGAATATAAAAGTTATGTTGTTTTCAAAGAGATTCCTTTAAAAGTTAATTCGTCTGAAAAGAATGATAAGGTAAATGCACAATTGAAAATGATTACAGAAGTAGGAATAAGTATCTATGGGTATTATGGTGAAGTTATAAAAGGAACAAATGTTTCTAACTTAAAAATAGAATATAAAAATTCAACTTTAAGAACAAGTGCAGATTCAAATTCTACAGGTAATAGTTCTGAATTGTTAAAACAAAAAATAGAAATTATAGGTACTGGTGGAATTGTTAATAAAACATTAGAAACTCAATTTTCAAGAACCGAACGTAATGGAAAATCTAAATTAGAAAATTCTTTAAAAATCGAAAATCTAAAAGGAAAAAAAGTAAAAGTAACTATAATTAATTCATTGGGAGAAATTTTACAAACTAAAATGTCAAACGTTTTTTAATTTTATTTTCAAAAAAAGTATTGACACTATTTAAAACTTGTGGTACTATTATTTCTGTAAGCGGCATTTAACGCTTGCAGAGATAATAACTTAAGGACATTAGCAACCGAATAGAGAAAATAGTCAGAAGTTGTGAAAACAACAAAATGCCAGTAATGGCAAAACCATTTAGATGGTTAAAAGGTGTAAGAAAGTCTTAGGACTTAAAATATATTGAATGAAGAGTTTG
>JBOFYP010000032.1:0-2477 GCA_051654725.1 Cetobacterium sp. | reverse complement strand
GTGCCTACAATACAGATCTTGGTAGCGAAGTCTTTGCGCACCACAGAAGGCATGTAGCTCCAATGGCGATAGATATCTTTACGGATAGCTGTCGCAGAGATAGGCACTTCAATACGCTTAGCATCGTTAACCACAACACTCAACGTATGCCCAGCAAAGTACTTGGTGTAATCATTTACATCTTGTTCTTCTGAAGTAAAGACAGCATCGAAAGTAATTTTCGGTAATGCTTCCTTAACCAGCTTAGACCAGTGTTCCCACCCGTTCGGATATTCAGGGACATTAGTCTCATCCACATGTAAGATATGAATATGTGGCATATCTTTAAAGATAGTACGCATCCACAATACACGATTACGCAATGAAAGACGTGGGTCTTCAAAACGATTGTCGTTCTGCGACACTACTACATACAGGTTCTTAACGCGAGTAGCTGCCATGTGGATATGATGGATATGCCCAAGGTGAGGCATTGCAAATTTACCGGTTAACCAACCGTTTTCCATTAATGGTGTCATTCACTTGCCCCTTAAACTGCAATTGGTGCTGGGATATGATCATGTGGCTCATAACCACGAATTTCAAAATCTTCAATTTTGTAATCGAAGATACTTGATGGTTTACGATTGATATGCAGATACGGTAATGCCTTAGGCTCACGCGATAGCAGTACGTTAGCTTGCTGCATATGGTTCTTATACAGGTGTACGTCACCACCAGTCCAAACGAACTCATCCGGGATCATATTGCATTGTTGTGCAATCATATGCGTTAGCAGTGCATAGCTTGCGATGTTGAATGGTAAACCGAGGAACGTGTCACACGAACGTTGGAATAACTGACAGCTCAACTTACGTGTAGGGTACGCTAAACCATGTTCGCTCTCTGCCCACGCAGCGTATGTAGTTACCGGACCGTCTTTCCATTCTTCTAATACATCACTTGGTGTATTAAACACCCAATGTTCGAAACGCTCCTCCACCGACATTTCAACAGTGTAGAACTGGAACAATGCATGACATGGCATTAGCGCCATCTTATCCAATTCGCCGACGTTCCAAGCCGATACAATAATACGGCGCGAATCAGGATCGTTTTTCAGTAGCTCAATTGCTTCAGAGATCTGATCAATAGTCCGACCATCTGCAGCTTCCCATGAACGCCACTGATGTCCATACACTGGACCCAAATCGCCTTTACGTGCTTTATACACGATATGGTCTTTAGGCAATAGCCCTGCTTCTTTACACAACTCAGTGAAATCTTCTACTGTCTGGTAATGCATCAGCTTATTTACCAGATATGTAGAAGTCATGGCTTCATGCGTGTTAAATACTTTGCCGGTGTTTAACAGATTATCTACCGTAGCATCACGATCGAGTACGTCTTCTGGAGCAGCCCATTCATCCCAGATACGTACTTTGTTATCATTCAAATACTGGATGTTGGTATCGCCATTTAAGAACCATAATAGCTCATGGATAATGGAACGCAGGTGACAGCGCTTGGTAGTTACCAGTGGGAACCCTTCGGTAAGATCAAAACGCATCTGATGTCCGAATACTGACAATGTACCGGTTCCAGTACGGTCTTCTTTGCTAGCACCGTTTTCCAGAATATGTGTTAATAAGTCTTGGTACTGCTTCATCTTTATATCCTATAATGTTAATGGGTTCTTGTACATAACATAACTAACACATTGATTTTTTACTCACGAAAACAAAAAAAAAATAAAGCGGGGGCCGAAGCCCCACGCTATTATGCAAAAACCAACCAGCTACAGTATTTACCTTCGCGATCCAATGACTTCGCACCTTCCGGGTCGATTAGATCAGTCACAGTATCCAAAGTCAAACGGTACGAAAGTTCGCTCACGCCAGTACGCACAAATGTACTGATGTATGCATTTACCGGTTCACGATCTTTATACAACTGCATGACTACTTCTTGGTCGATCTTCTTGAAGCCAGGTAGCTGTAAAGGAATGTCTTTAAGATCAAGTACCTGATAGCAGACAACATCAGGAATAGTATATGAGTCAGGATACTCATGTTTGTAGTGCTCGAAAGTATCACCACAGTTAGTTGTACTAATAGCAGTGATGTGTGTAAAGCCACCCACACATACAATACTCTCTTTACCATCTAACCATGCGCCACGTTGATCATCGTCGGTGCTATATCGAGCTTCGAAATATGCACACTCACCAAAACCAGGGATGACACCAGCAAAGTACGCAGAGAACACAATACGTTCTTCATTGGTATCGATATCGTAACCCACGATAGGTCGACGTTCTACTTTCAAGACGTCTTTGATGAAACTCATCATTACCATGTGTGGATCAACAGCGTGTACGTTTTTGATTGTCAGTGTAATATGAAACATCTTAATATCCAGTTATTTGAAGAAATCGGTGGTGTCGATAATAATACCGTTGGTGTCACGTGTGTGACCACGATACTTGAATGCACGTG
>JBOFYP010000031.1:0-5160 GCA_051654725.1 Cetobacterium sp. | reverse complement strand
GGATTTAACGATATAGTAAAAGAAAAGATAGGTTTATATTTTATAGAGGGAGTTGTAGCTGTATTAATAGGCTATATAATAATAAGAGTTAAGGATTGGATGTTGAAATTTTATAATTTTTGATTAGGGAGAAAAACATGTTATTTAATTCATTCGTATTCATTTTTTTATTTTTACCATTAACATTAATAGGCTATTTTCTATTAAATAATTACTGTAAAGAAAAGTCGGCAAAAGCCTTTTTGGTTCTGGCTTCGTTGTATTTTTACTCATATTTTAACATTAAATATACATACTTAATCGTGTTGTCTATTTTAGTTAATTATTTTGTTGGAAAGAAAATTTCAGAGCACGGAAAAACTGAAATGTTCGGGGGGGGGTCACTAAGCCCTATTTTATAACGGGTTTGATTTTCAATATTGGGATGTTGTTTTATTTTAAATATTACGACTTTTTCATAGGAAATTTGAACACGGTTTTCAATCAGAATTTACCAATATTAAAATTGATGTTACCACTTGGAATAAGTTTTTTCACTTTCCAACAGTTGTCATTTTTAATAGATAGTTATAGAGGAAAAAGTGAACAGTATGATTTCTTGAGCTACTGTTTATTTGTTACATTTTTTCCACAACTGATAGCAGGTCCTATAGTTTTACCAGAGGAGATGTTGCCACAGTTCGAGAATCATGAGAACAAGAAAATAAATTATGAAAATATGAATAGAGGGCTTTATTTATTCAGCGTAGGTTTAGCTAAAAAGGTTCTGATAGCAGACTCTATATCACCGTTTGCTGATGCTGGATTCGATAAAATGGCGAATCTGACTTTCATAGAGGGTTGGCTAACCTCTATATCTTACACTATGCAACTTTATTTCGATTTTTCTGGATATTGTGACATGGCAATGGGAATAGCGTTGATGTTTAATATAATACTGCCATTAAACTTTAATTCACCATATAAAAGTACAAGTATACAAGAGTTTTGGAAGCGTTGGCATATGACTCTTGGAAGATTTTTAACGAACTATCTGTATATTCCCCTTGGTGGAAACAGAAAAGGTGAGTTGAAAACTTTAAGAAATCTTTTAATAGTTTTCCTAGCGAGTGGAATTTGGCATGGAGCTGGATGGAACTTTATAATTTGGGGAGCATTACACGGTCTAGCAATACTGATACACAGAGTTTGGAAGAGTAACGGCTATAAAATGCCAGCACTTTTAGGGTGGGCTATTACGATGTTCTCAGTAAATATATTCTGGGTATTCTTCAGAGCAAAAGATTTAGCAGAAGCCTCTAAAGTTTTAGGAGCTATGTTTAAATTTAATGAAAAAGCATTAGAAATAACAATTATTTATAAAAATGCTTTAAATAATGAGATGGGAAATAAAATTATTTTAGTGATTTTATTCGTTTCAATAGTTATATCAATTTTAGGAAAAAGTAGTTCTGATAAATTAAAAATATTTAAATTCTCTAAAATAAAATTTATTGAGAATTTGTTTTACCTATTTAGTAGTGTAATGCTACTAAATAGATTAGCCACATTTTTATATTTTAATTTTTAGGAGAGCAGAATGGAAAGAAAATATTTTATAAGTTTTTTGACAACTTTTATACTAGGGTTGATATTTTGGATTGGAATTGTAATGTATTTTGATCCATCACAACAATTCAGAATAACAAATTATCCTCATGGTGATGAAAGAGTTTTAAATGCAGGATTAGCTAAAAATGGAGATTATAATACAATTATATTAGGAAGTTCAACATCTCAAAATATTTTAAAAAAAGATGTTGATAAATTATTTCTAAAATCTTCAATTAATATATCTTTATCAGGAACAACAAATTATGAGCAAAGAAAATTATTAAAGTTAGCTTTAAAAAATAATCCTGAAATGGTTATTTATGGATTAGATCATTTTGTATATAATAGAGGATATGAAACTTCAAGAGTTCCTCTTGAAAAATTTGCTTATGAAAATAAACTTTCGGAACTATATAGATATTTCTTTAATTTTTCAGCTTTTAAGGGAGTAATAAAAGGTATAGTAAAAATAGCTTTTAATAAAGAGGATAAAAATTGGATAGATGTTTATGGTTATTGGGGTGATGATTTTGAATATTCAGAGCAAAATACAAAAAGTTTTGATAAAACTACTCAGTGGGGAGCACAAAATACAGCTGCTTTAAATGCATTTAAAGATGGGTATTCTTTAGAGCTTATGAAGAAAAATTTTGATGCTTTTTACGAATTGTTAAAAAATAATGAAAATACAGAATTTGTAATATATTATCCACCGTATGCAAGTTTATGGTGGGATTATGCAAAGCAGTATGGTTGTGAAGAACAAATTTTAGAATTTAAAACGTATATAGCTTCTAAAACAGCTAATTTAAGTAATGTAAAATTATATGATTTTCAAAATGATAAAAATATTGTGAGTAATTTAAACAACTATAAAGATATGGTTCATTTTAGCCCTGAAGTTAGTAAAAGAATAATAGAGGAGATAAGAGAAAATGGAAAAAAGTAGTGGAACTAAATTTTTAGAATTATTTGATAGTCTTAAAATTATAAATGATAGCTTAAATTTTCTAAAAGAAGGAAAAGAACATCAGATTATACCTTTGTCAGGTCAAATAAGAGCAATTTTATTTGACAATAAAGATTCAAATAAAAAAAATAAAACTCCATTAATTTTGGAAGTAGCTCAAAATATAAAATATGATACCGATATCTATCTTTTAGAAAGAAAAGAAAAAATCACGACAAGAGGATTAGTTTTTAGTTATGAAAAACCTATAATTTCATTAGAGTATATAAATAAAGATTATAAAAAAATAAAGTTACAAGATTATATAAAAACTAAAATTTGTAAAATAGGTGGCGAAGATAAAACGATAGAGCAAATAATAAAAGTTTTTGCTAATAAAAATGGTGGAGCACACTATGATCCAAAGGTTCCAAAATTTTTATATGAACTTTCATTGTTTAAAATTGGAGAAAAATCACTTGTAACTTGTATAATACAAGATTTAGGTGAGATTTTACATAAAATATGTTTAAGAATGCTAAGAAAAAAAACAGAATTTGAATTTCAAATTTTATTTGGATTAAATGAAAATATGTCTAAAGAATCAAAAAATATAATCACTTATAAGTATGGAAATAATAATATGGGATTATCATTAAGAGCAGGTTTAGCAAATAAATTAGAAATAATGTTAAGAGGTATAAGAGAAGAAGAGATAAATTTAGAAATAGAAATAGATCTAAAAAAACCTATTTTTTTGAGTATTCACTATGAAATCAAAGATTCATTAAATACAAAATTAGTAATAGCTTTAAATGAAAATATTTTATATGAAAAAGAAGAAAATAAGACTATTTTTATTTATAATCAATTTGATATTTCAAACGTAGAATTTGGAGATGATAATTTAAAATTATTTATAAGTAAAATTATGATATATTGTAATTATCTTTCAATTGAAGAGAAAATACAAAATTTAGAATACATAAAGTCTTTACTAAAAGAAAAAAATATTAGTGGAAAATACTATGATAGCAAAGTTTTAGGGAAAAGAGATGGCGATAAACTTATATTATCAAAAGTTGTTAATTCTATAGAATTTGATAGGTTCAAAGTAATCTAATTTTTTTATTTAAAATAAAATAGAGGTGAAATATGAAAGCCAGGAGAGTTTTTAGAGTTTTGACAATAGCTATAATGATTCTTATCTTCTGGTTTTCTAGTAGGGATGGTAGAGAGTCAAGAGAGCAGTCTAGTTATATAGAGCTGGGTATGAAGAAAGTTTCACGAGCTAGAAAAGTTCGGGTAAATGTGAGAAAGAATGCACATCTCTTTATACACTTAGCATTAGGTTGCACAGCTTTCCTCGGCACAGATAGGAGAGGGAGAAAAGAGATGCTAGGAGTAGGGGTATTCGTAGTTCTTTACTCAATAAGTGACGAATATCATCAAAGTTTTGTACCAGGAAGAGGTCCATCTATGCTGGATGTAGGGATTGATAGTTTAGGTGGAGCTTTAGGGATAGTATTAGGGAAATTAGGAGGGAGTTATGAGAAAAGTAACAAAGGCAGTTATACCAGCAGCGGGATTGGGGACTAGGGTTCTACCAGCAACAAAAGCACAGCCCAAAGAAATGGTGCGACACGTTGCATAGTGAAAAGCTATGTCACGCCTAGAGTTTAGTTATAAACGAAGGGTGGAGAACTATATAACTGAGAGGTGGAATGACGGAGTAACGCCCTGAAACGCCTCCCCTAATACTCCGATATGCGATTAGGTTCTAACTAAATTTAATGGTGTAAAGCTCGGTGAAGTCGGTCGAGAACTACTCCTAACATGTTATGATGAGGAAATGCGAACCAGAGGTGGTCGAGGTAGTGATAGATCGGGGGTCGAATCTATATGGTGAGAATGCACAGTAGTGCTGACAAAGTTGCGAAGGTACAGGCCTAGAATCGGATATATCAGAAATGGTATACTCGTAAAAATACGAGGTAAGTGGCGATAAGTAAGTATCATCTCTATGAAAGTCGCTATATTGTTAAAGGCAATATCTAGCTTACAGGTCTAGAGTAACCACCTAAGTAGATTCTATGATAAGTTATATGGAACGTGGGAAGCAAAGCACAACAAAATAGCTTAGTTAGAGCGTTGGTGAATATAAGTTAAATAAAATTTAACGAAATTTCTTTAGCTTTGTGAAAGTAGGGGCACAGTACGGATGAAACCATGATAATAAGTGGTGGACGGATAGCCCCAAGTCAAAAATTTAATTTTTTGATGGAACGCCGTGTGCGGTGAAAGTCGCATGCACGGTGTGGGACGGGGGAAAACTTAGAGATAACCTCAAAGAGTTACCTATCGTCATTTAGTTATCGTTGATAAACCATCATTACAGTATATAGTAGAGGAACTTGTAGAGTCAGGGATAGAGGATATCCTAATTGTAACAGGTCGTAACAAAAATTCTATAGAGGACCACTTTGATCACTCTTTCGAGTTGGAGAACACACTCTCTAGAGCGGGGAAAGATGAGCTTCTAGAAAAGATAGAAACAATTCATGGTATGGCAAATATATACTATGTAAGACAGAACCATCCTTTAGGGTTGGGGCATG